>CALMGN010000160.1 GCA_937863605.1 uncultured Anaerolineaceae bacterium | reverse complement strand
ATATATTCAATCATGATAGGGCGGTAATATGGCATAATTACAGCATATCAAGAGTACGCATAATTAATAGTTAGCTGGCAAACGATTTGTAGGTGATTTATGCAACTAGGAAAACTGCAAATTCCTAAACTAAATATTGAGCCATTTGCATTTGTTCATGACTTTCAAACACGGCTATTTCTTCAGTATGTCAACATTGTAGAAAAAACTGAAGTTGGGAAGACATTAGTAGAAGCATTTAGCAATGATTCCCGCGTGAAAGCTCTTGAAAGCAAAATGATTTCACATGGCAGTGGTGGGCGAACATTTGATGTAAAAACCCTGGCAATGTGGTTTTTGTGGTGTGCGAACGAATATGGGACAGAGAGCGCAGAAGAGTACCTGAATTCATTTCTAAACGAGAATGTTGTGCCTGTGTTGAACACCCTTTGGGTTATTGGCGTAGAAGTAACAGAGCCTATTCAACTAAAGGGTGGCTTTGAGATTCTCCCGATTGACAGACTTCCCGATTCTCGTGAAAAGGAAATGTTTCTTCAAAGTAGATTAGGTTATGCTGTACAGCTTAAGTCTTTCCCAGCAAGTGCAATAACATATCCATGTAAGGTTCAAAAAGCTAATAATGGTGACGCCCCTTTTTCAACCAATGAAGATGTAGAGTTTTGGCAATCTGGGCGCCGCTTATACGAGATAGCGTTATTGCTAAACGCCTTAGATAACCTTTCGTGTTTGCCATACTTTTCAACTTCCTATGCCTATCCGACTACACCTTTTGGTCCATTTAGTGGCTCAGGAGGTGGTTCTTCTGTGTATGACGTTTTAGGACAAAGCACTACCAAACTTACTGCCGATGCCCAAAAAGCCATCAACGAAATAATTCATAACTACGATAAACTACCTGACTCCGAGAAAACAAGATTCCAAAGAATTTTAAACAGACTTTCCCAGGCAAAACGACGCAATCAGGTTGAAGACAAGATTCTTGATTTAGGAATAACTTTAGAGATGTTGCTTCTGGAAGACAACAAAAACAACGACCAGCTTTCACTTTCATTTCGTCTCCGTGGTAGTTGGCTTCTAGGGAAGACAGAAGAAGAGCGGATCATAATATATAAACAACTAAGAGATATCTATAATTATCGTAGTCAAGTAGCTCATAGTGGAATCTTGTGCAAAGGTAATAATCGCAAAATCAAAGGCGTGCAAGAAGCGTTCCCTAAATATCAATCACTCGCGGAACAAATATGTAGACTGATATTAGAAAATGGTAAACCTAATTGGGATGAAATTATTCTAAATGTCAATCTTAAAAATTAGAAGCCAGCTAACACAGCGTGCACCCGACTGGTGGGAGTCTGCGCGTTTTCAGGCAGTTTCCTGGGCTCGAAGCTGGTTCCGTCAAAGCGGTGTTGTCTCGTCCCACCCACCAGCGGGTAACGCAACCGTTGGCTAGCGTCAAAACAACCATCAACAATGAATTTATTATGGAATGAACTTTCGTTATGGATTATTGGCTACAAGTAACTTCCATTGTTTCTCAGGTTGCTACTTCGGTTGGAGTATTAATTGCTCTTGTCATCTTTGCATATGATGCAAGAAAAGACAGGAAATCTCGTGAGTATGAATCTTTTCTTGTCCTTTTGGCTCGATATGATAAATTAGTGGAAGAAAGAAAAGAGAAGTGGCAAAAAATAAAAAATGCCCTGCTTGAAAATGAAAAAACTAAGCACGAAGTTCATGATAAGCAAAACACAATCGGCTATTTAATGATTCGGATTAAACAAGTTGAACCATTATTTGCAGTCGAGTACGAACTCGTAGGCAATGAAATTCAATCGCTGAATTTTCTAAACGAACTATGTCGCCTAGCACTGCAAAACGAACAGGCGAAAACAATACTGATTCTTACAAACTCTGATGAGATTACGTTTTATCAAAAAAACATAAAGCAATTGGTTGAAATTAACGAGACGATAAAAATGACAGCCCGATTATTTAAACCAAAAGCCAGTTTCTTAATAAAGATTGATGTGAGTGATTGGTTTGAACAAGCAATCCCAAAAGAATAGTTTGTGAGTTGTGAAAGAACAAAGGAGTCTTGCATAAAGCCAGCCAACAAAGCGTACAATGTACGTTGGGGATTCTGCGACATTTTCAAGCAGTTCCCACGCTTCGAGTTTTTCCTGCTCCCAAGCAGAGTCCACGCCCGCCCACCTGCCAGTAACGCAAACCGTTGGGCGTTAGTGCATTAAAGGTAAAAAATATAATTCATTCGTTATTTATTCTGGTTTAACAACCATAAAAACTGGGCGCTGACAATCCCCTTCTTACATAAGTCTTGCTTATTATTTCTCCGTGCCTCCCTGGTAATTTTTCCCCTCAATTACCGCGGAAAGTTCGGACAACAAATCTGCCAGATCCACCTGGTAGTTGCGCGCCACGTCCGCCAGGGTGTCGAACGGCGCCATCAGGCAGCCGATGCAGGCAAAACGACGCCGCAGGAAGACTGCAGTGGTCTGCGGCCAGCGGTCAAACAGCTGCTCAACGGTCAGGGTGGGGGAGAGGGCGGTTTCCATTAATTATTTTTAATCCTACGCCGCGGGGAACGGGTTTCTTTGTGGAAAAGCAAAGACCGGGCGGGTCACCCCACAAGGGGGCGCAAATTTCGCGCGTGTCAGGTGTTACGTGTCAAGCAGGGATGAAGCATCTGGAATGGCGTTGGTTTCGCGCAGTGATGGTAGTCGCCAGATGCTTCGCCCCAACCTTATCATCTTATGCTGTGTACCCCGCATTTCTGTCGAATTCCGGGTAGTTTAGAGGGCGGTATGCTAGAATCAGGGCATGCCCACAACCCCCGATCCATCCCCGAACCCCACCATCGAATCTCCACTATTAGCCGGGCTGACCGCCGCCGAGGCCTCCCGGGTGCGCAGCGCTGCCCGGCAGCAGCTCAAAAAGCCGGGGGGCGTGTTCTTCATGCAAGGCGACCCGGCTGACGCGGTTTACTCGATCGAAACCGGCCGTGTGCGCCTGTCACAGGTGACCGCCGAGGGACAACAGATTTTATTGCGCGTCATCGGTCCGGGCACGGTCTTTGGAGCTATCGCACTGGCCAGGGTGGACACCTACCCGGTGACGGCTGAAGCCGCTGAGGTATGCACCGTGTTGGTCTGGCCGAGTTCCGTGCTAATGGGATTGATCGAACAGATGCCCAAGCTGGCGCTCAACGCGATTCAGTTGATGGCCGGGCACGTGCAGGAGTTCCAGGACCGCTTTCGCGAGATGGCCACCCAGCGGGTCGAACGGCGGTTGGCGCGCACCCTGCTGCGCCTGGCGTCGCAGACCGGGCGCAAGACCGACGAGGGAGTGTTGATCGACCTGGCGCTCACCCGGCAGGACCTGGCGGAAATGACCGGCACCACACTCTACACCGTCAGCCGCATCCTGTCGCAGTGGGAGACGCAGGGATTGGTGCGCTCCGGCCGTGAACTGGTCGTGATCCGTTACCCGCACGGGCTGGTCAAGATTGCCGAGGATTTAGGAGAAAGCGGGTGACTTGCAACCTTTGTGTCCTCGCGAACTTGCGCCACCGACGGAAGGGAATGGGGCCGCGTTTTAATCATTAATACCTGTACCTCCCTAAATTAGGCTCTGAATATATCTTAAATTTCGTGTAGCTGAATATTTATCGTAGATTCAGGGTTTTCTGCAGGGTGGGGCAGGGGAGCGGCACGCTTATTGCATGATCAGGTGTATCATCAAGTTCAATATTATTTTTGGGAGGAATGAATGAAGAAGAAATTTGGATTTTTGCGCTTTATCGCCGGATTCTACAAAGTCATTGGCATCATCCTGGCTGTCGTCAGCGTACTGGCGGCTATCGGGGTGCTGTTAAGCAGCATCCTGGGCGGGGCCGTCCTTGAAGGTTTCAGCGGCGATCTAGGGATGCAGGGGCTGACCGCCGTGGGTGGCATTTTAGGCGGAATCCTGTCCGCGGTGGTAATCCTCATTGGTGGCGGTCTGGCAGCCATCTGTCAGTTTGCCATTGGAGAAGCCATTATGGTCTTCCTGGCCATTGAAGAGAACACCCGCGCCACGGCCAGCCTATTGACTCGGCAGGGATAAAAGCGCTTATTCCATCCCTTCATTCGCGATAGCGCTGTCCTCTACATAACGCCGCGGCATGGCCAGCGACGACCAGCCGCCAGCCTGCTGCAAGCGGAAAGGATCGACGCCAGCGCGCGCGGCGTTGGTCGCCCAGGTATGCCGGCAATCATGCGCTGACAATCCCTCGATGCCCAGCGCCTTGCCAAGCTCGGCTACCCGCAGCGAGATACCACGGGTGGTCAAAGCCGTGCTGCCAAGGTGTTCTCCGCCCTTGCGGGCCGCCCGCAGCAGCGGCGCAGCAGGGGATTCGGAAGTTAGAAATTTCGTGTAGCTGAGTCCTGCACGCCTGGAATCTACACTCAAGCGGTGAGTTTGCGTTTTTGACACCTTGGGACGGTAGAATTTGAGCAGCCCGGCGCTTAAATCCAGGTTTTCGATCGTCAACCCGGCTACTTCGCCGGCGCGTAGGCCGTGATCCAACAGCAGGGCCATCAGCAGCGCATCGCGAGAGCCCTGGGCAGTGTCCAGCGGCTGATCTTTGAGCGCAGCCGCTTGTTCGGGTGTGAGTGTAACCGGGGTTTCTTTTTTTAATCCTACCCGGTTTTGCGGGCGGCGCGCATCGATACGGCGTTTCTCACGGCGCGAGTAGCCCTGCACCGAGCGAATCAGCGCGTATTCCTCGGCAGAAAGCGTTCCAGCCTGAAAAGACAGCCGGGCATAGGATTTAAGGGTCGAAAGGCGCACATTCACCGAAGCGATTGCATAGCCTTCCTTCAGCTGCCATTTGACAAAAGCTTCCACCAGTCCCCAGGTGACCCCGCGCCAGGCTTCCGGATCTTCATTCAAAGCACCGACCCTGCGCACATGCACGTCATACAGGAATTCAGCAAAAAGAACCAGGTCTGCGTCCTGACGGCGCACCGTATGCGCTGCCAGCCTCGAACGGTAATCATCGAAGCGATGTTTGGCGGCAGCCAGGCTGGCAGCGCTGCCGGCTTCCTGCAGAATGGTCGGCAGGGTCAGTTGGTATGGATTGGCGGGAAATGTTTTTTGAGCGCTCATACGGTTAGATTCTATCATAGTTTCTGATTAGTATAAATAATCAGAAGTAATATATACCTATTATACAGAGAAAAAAAAAGTATGTCAAGTGCCACGTGTCAACTTACGATTGGTGGACTGGATGCGTCCGGTAATGATTATCTTCGTGTATGCCGATACGTTGCTATGGAGATTTCCGGGTTTCACAGAGCAGGTTTTCTCCGTGGGCTCCGTGTCTCCGTGGTGGGTTTTTATTTTGTGACACGCGGCACCTGGCACCTGGGACTGTTCCCGCAGTACAATCGAATCAATCGGAAATACGTGTTTTGGATGATTGGGAAAGGACCTACCCCATGCAAGCCAATCCTGCGCGTTACCGCGCCCTGCCTTATATTTTTAGCGCCATCCTGGTATTGCTCGGAGCCATCCTGAACCGCTGGCAAATCACCGCCCGGCAAGCCGCCACCGCCGAGTTCAGCTTTACCCCGTTCGTTTCCTACAACGTCATCGCACCGCTGCTGTTCGCGCTGATTGGACTGCTGCTGTTCGCCTCGGTGTTCAATCACCGCCTGACTCTGACCGGCAGTCTGGTACTCTTACTCATCGGGCTGCTGGTATGCCTGCTGCCCGTTTGGACGATTTTCACCGCTTTTGGCCGGCTTATGCCCATGGCGGTAAGTAATTACATGCCGCTATCCGGCGCGGTCATTGCCTCAGCCGGTTTTGGCGGGCTGGTGCTGCGGAAAAAAACAGCCTGATCTAAATCTAATCCGCGGGTTGGGCCGTCCGATTCTTTCTGTTTGGGTTGTCTCTGTGTACCCCGTGTCTCCGTGGTGATTATTTCTTAATGTGCGACCCTAGTCGCTGATCGTCCCATTCACATCCACCTTTGCGCGCGCAGACTGACGCGTAAAAGTGATCAGCGCCACCGACGCTAGGATGATCACGGCTGCCACCAGCATACGCGGGGTAATCGTCTCGTTGGCCAGTAACACGCCCAGGAAGATCGCCACCACCGGGTTGACATACGCGTACGTGGACACCAGCGTGGTCGGAGCAGCCCGCAGCAGCCAGGTGTAGCTGGCAAAGCCAACCAGCGAACCGAATACGGTCAGGTACAACATTGCACTCAGCGATTTGGTTGACACTGCCGCCAGGTTGAACTGCCCCCACTCCCCTGCCAGCCCCGACAAAACAAACAACCCCAGCCCGCCGGCGATCATCTCCATGCCGGTGCCCAGCAGCGGCGACTCCGGCAGGGCGGCCTCGCGCGAATACAACGACCCGGCTGCCCACAACAGCGCCCCGAATAGCAGCGCACCCGCACCCAGCAGGTCAACCTGGTGGCCGCTCAGTTCACCCGGTCCGACCAGCAGCGCGATGCCGCCAAACCCGGTCAACACGCCGGCAAACGTCAACCAGGATGGGCGCTTGGATTTGTCGCGGTAGCGCCCGCCGATCCAATCCAGCAGGATCATCCACAGCGGCACCGCCCCCACCAGCAGCGCGGTCACGGCGGATGGAACGGTTTTCTCCGCCCACGAGACCAGGCCATTCCCGCCCGTCAACAACAGCAGGCCGACCACAGCCGCGCTGCGCCAGTTCAGCCGGGTTGGTGCCGGCGTTCCGCGCAGCCGCATAAATGCATACAAAATCACGCCGGCGATGAAGTTGCGCACCCCTGCCATCAAAAACGGCGGGATGGTCTCAACCGCAAAGCGGATTGCCAGGTAGGTTGATCCCCAGACAATATAAATGCTTAACATCCCAAGCCAAACGGATGTGGAGATTTCAGCTTTTCGTGCACTGGCCTGCATTCGTACCTCTATTCTGTGACAAGTCCCTGAGAAACAATAAGGGGTAATTTTACTACCGGATGTCATTACGGGGAACAAAGCAATCTGCGTTCAAGGTTCAATTTAATCGTCCAAAGAAATAAGGATCCTTCTCACCGGTGAAGATTGCTCCGTCGCGCAGTTCGTCCCCCGCAGTACAATGACAAACGGCTGGCAGAATTTTCCTGCCAGCCGTTTTCTATCACCAAAAGT
>CALMGN010000159.1 GCA_937863605.1 uncultured Anaerolineaceae bacterium | reverse complement strand
CCGATTGGTGATGACAATAGCTCTCGCAGAACTGTTCCACTGGTCACTTATGCCTTGATCGTGGTGAACGTCCTCGTTTTCTTAGTTGAATTAGGTGGGGGAAACGAATTTATCCTAAAATGGGCCTTCGTTCCAACCCGCTTTCTAGCCAATCCCAGTGGTGACATTTTGACGATCTTCACTTCCATGTTTATGCACGGCGGGTGGCTCCACCTTGGGAGCAACATGCTGTATTTGTGGATCTTCGGAGATAATGTGGAAGACCGTTTCGGCCCCCTCAAGTTCATAATCTTCTACCTGCTGTGCGGTGTTGCGGCAATTTTCGCGCAATTGGCTTTTAGCGCCGGGTCGAATGTGCCAACATTGGGGGCGTCTGGAGCGATCGCCGGAGTGCTTGGGGCTTACCTGGTGATGTTCCCGAGGGGAAAAGTCAATGTATTGATGGGTAGAGGCGTGATCCCCATGCCGGCACTGGTGGTCATTGGGCTTTGGATCGTCCTGCAGTTATTTAGCGGCATTGGTTCGATCGCTGACACATCGCAAACAGGCGGCGTGGCTTATATGGCGCACATTGGTGGATTTCTGGCCGGGTTGGTGTTGGCCTTTGTGCTTGGTGGGAAGCGCGGGAACCCGCAATTAACTGGACAGACATAAATCTGGCCGGTCGTAGCGCTTAGTTTCGGCTTGCTTCCAGAAACACCGAATGGCATAGGGCCGCTGATCGTTAGCGTGCCCTATGCCGTCGTTGATACTTTACCCGTCTCGGGTGTGTTTTAACGCGGCCAGATGAGATGGAATTCAGTGCAACAGGTGCAGGCTGATGAGCGCGCAATAATATGTTGGGTAGAAAATGATTTTGTGTTCTTCCACTTTTAATAGGAATAATATAGGTATTTTTGGGGACAAAGATAGCAGCAAATTCGTAATATGGTAGTAGTCCAGTTGGATATTAACCATATCCTCGGCGCACGCTGAAAACCAGACTGGAAATATGTGCGCAGTATTTCAAACAAGTGTTTCATCGGAAATCAAGGAGGTCTTTCGTGGATACAACATTAATAATCGTCATCGCGGTTCTGGTAGTGGTGTTAATCGGCGCCATCCTGGCTCCGATTTTTGCTCGACGAAAACGTTCGGAGCGGCTCCAAGCCCGCTTCGGGACTGAATATGATCACACTGTGCAGACCCTGGGTAACGAAAAGAAAGCCCACGCCGAATTGGATGAGCGCCAGAAGCATGTTGAGGGTTTGAATATCCAGCCGCTGTCGGTTACCGAGCGTGAGCGTTATCTGGAAAATTGGGCTGCCATCCAATCGAATTTTGTCGATGAGCCAGGGCAGGCAATCATAAATGCCGACCGCCTGATTATGGAAGTTATGCAGATTCGTGCCTATCCAGTCTCAGATTTTGAACAGCGGGCAGCCGATATCTCAGTCAATTATCCTGCTTTAGTAAGTAATTACCGCGCTGCGCGTGAGATCGCGGTCAAAAATGAGCAGCACCAGGCAAATACTGAAGAATTAAGGCAGGCAATGATTTATTACCGGTCGCTGTTCGAGGAACTCCTCGGAACAGAGGCTGGCGAAGTAAAGGAGAAATAAAGATGAATGACCAGTTTTATAAAACCCCTGTAAATACCCCGGATACTGTTGAAGGATTCGATAAGGCCACAAACAGCCCGGTCGTTGAGTCGGATGTTTTTGCCGACAGAGACCCGGTGGATGAGACTCTGATCAACGATACGCCGATGGGCGGGACCGTTGCATCGGTTGAACCGCTGAATGGGCCTCTTCCCGATGAGATCTTGCTGTTTGAGACTCCGAACCAGGAGATCCCGATGGGCGGGACCGTAGCTGCGGTTGGTCCGATGGACGAGACGATTATCCACGAGGCACCAATGGATGAGACGATCCCTTATAGGACCCCGGTGGATGAATCTTATGCTGACGAGGCTCAGGAGAGCAAGTCGATCCTTTACGAGGATCCAATGGACGAGATGCTCACCCACGAGGAACCTGCCGTCACCACAGTTGGACCGTTCGATGAATCTGTTTAACCGCGAAGAATCTGTGCGTTTCGGATAATTTTTCCGGTGGCAAATGACCTGACCCTTATATTTCGGGTCAGGTCATTTCTTTCCTTATTTAACCGCGTTTAGGAGGTCATCACCATTTTCAGATACGAGCAAGTGGGAATATCGGTTGACCATAGCTTGTTCAGGCGTCAAATCGCGGTGATAGCGGCAGGCGGAACGGTACAAGGATTTTGATAGATATTTTATAGGTTGAATTAGGGACATAGATAGCTCCTTTCGCATAGGATGATACTGTAGCAAAACTATCGAAAAAAGGAACCGACATGGGATTTCATCATAATGACGCCCATGTCGAACAAGACAAACAAGACCATTACCAAACGATGATCCAGAGGAAAGCGCACCCAGGCGCGGAGATTGAAGCACACAGCCAACAAAGAACTCCCCCTTGTGGAGGTTAAGAAATAAAGGATCCATATGAAGTCAGCCCTTTATGGCAAGGGAGATTACCAAAGGAGCACGTAATGAAAAGAGAAGTGGGTTTGTGGATTGATCATCGTAAAGCGGTGATCGTGACGATCGAAAACGAAGTCGATGTGACTCGCGAAATAAGATCGAATATGGAGAAGCATGTCCGATTTTCAACCGGTACACGTTCGAAAGATCCCAGTAAATCACCAGGGTCGACTGCGGAGGATATGCGGGACCGACAGTTTAAGAATCATCTGGGTAATTTCTACGATGGGGTTATCTCCTTTATTCGCGGTGCGGAAGCCATTTGGATATTTGGCCCTGGTGAGGCAAAGGTTGAACTCGAAAATCACCTAAAGAAAGACGGCCTCGAAGGACTTATCGTGGGTATTGAAACCGTTGATAAGATGACGGACCATCAAATTGCAGCTAAAGTTCGAAATCATTTTCTAAGATAAGAAGGAATACGATGGCAGACAAAAAAGTAAAGGTAGTCAAGCCGGAAAAGCTCGTCAAACCGGAAGAGTCAGTCAAACCGGAAAAGTTAGT
>CALMGN010000158.1 GCA_937863605.1 uncultured Anaerolineaceae bacterium | reverse complement strand
CCGTTCCCTGAGCTTGTCGGGCTTCGTCCGTTCCCTGAGCCTGTCGAAGGGTAGCCAACGAGCAAAGCGTTCCCCACAGAAAAATGTCGATTTTTATCATGTATAATGAATTACCCCTCCGTCCACTCCCCTCGGACGGTACTCCCCCTCGCCCGCTGATGGTCAAAGCGGGAGCCGCGGGTCACTGATATCGATTTTCGCGGCTTTTTTCGACCTTCCTTTATGGTCTCGGCCATGTAAATTTCACTTTTGTGTTAATTATGTTGGCTATACGAAGTATGAGAGGAGAAATGATGACTGCATTGGTGGGGATCGCAGCCCCAAAACGTGAAGCTGACTTGAACGCAATGTTCCAGAAGCTTGCTTACCGCGGTTCGAAATCATCCATTTACCCCGATAAGACCGCAACCGTTGGCATCCTGCTGCCAGATCACATCAGCACTACACCTCCAAGTGCCCATATATTCACTGCCAACGCCGGCCCCGGCCATTTTGCCAGAGCCAGTGTCAGTAGCAGTGGCTTAAACCTGACCCGCGACCTGGTCGGCGTCGTCCCGATGTATTACGGTTACGATGCACAGGGGATATTAACATTCGCCAGCGAAGTCAAGGCACTGCTGCCCTTCACCCAGGAGGTCTTTGAACTGCAACCCGGCGCATCCTTGACGGACGGCCAGGTGTTTCCAGCTGTCAGGCCGCCAACCCCTGAGACAATGACGTCGCCACCCGCAGAAATCGCGGCAGAACTGACCCGGCGTCTGGATCAAGCCGTCAGATTGCGGGCTGAGACCGCCCCGCAGTTCGGCTGCCTGCTATCTGGCGGCCTGGATTCGTCCATCGTCGCAGCCCTCGCCCGCCCCTATGCGGCAACCATGCATACCTTTGCCGCGGGCGTCGCTGGCGCTCCGGATTTAGAATATGCCCGCTATGCAGCCGACTTCCTCAAAACCGAGCACCACGAGCGAAGCGTGACCTTTGGCGGGATGTTGGCGGTTCTGCCAGATGTCATCTATCACCTGGAATCCTTCGATGCGCTGTTGATTCGCTCTTCCATCTTGCATTACCTGGCCTCTCAGGAAGCGGTTGGCCAGGTCCAGGCGCTGTTTTCCGGTGAAGGTGCCGATGAATTGTTCGCTGGCTACGATTATCTTAAGGCTTTACCCGGCAGCCAGTTGCGAGATGAGTTGGACGATATTACCGCCAGGTTACACAACACCGCCCTGCAGCGTGTTGACCGCTGCATCCAGGCCCACGGCATTTCCGGCTGGGTGCCGATGTTGGACCCGGTGGTGGTGGAATTTGCCGGCCGCATTCCCGTGGAATATAAACTACACCAGGGCGTCGAAAAATGGATCCTGCGCCAGGCGGCTGAAACGCTGCTGCCCGAGGAAATTGTTAACCGGCCTAAAGCCAAATTCTGGCAGGGCGGCGGAGTAGGCAGCCTGCTGTCGGATCACGCCAATCAAGTCATTTCCGATCATGATTTTTACGCCGAGCGCCGGCTGCCAAATGGTTGGACCTTAAACACCAAAGAAGAACTGTTATACTACCGAATATTCAAAGAGACGTTCGGCGAACTGGAAAACCTCGACTGGGTTGGGCGAACAAAAGGGTCTCCGGTTAATTATCCAAGTATGTAAAGGATTCACCCCTTAAATGGAACTGACCTTCCTCACCTCCCTGTCTGGCAGTGCCCTGCTCCCCATTCTCATCTTCTTCGCGCGCGTCTTTGACGTGACCCTGGGCACGATCCGCATCATCTTCATCGCCCGCGGCAAGAAATTCCTGGCTCCCCTGCTCGGGTTCGTCGAGACGTTCGTCTGGATCGTGGTCGTCAGCCAGATTGTGCGCTCGATTAATGGGATCTGGTCGTTTGTCGGTTATGCGGCTGGTTTTGCCGCCGGCACCCTGGTGGGAATGTTCGTCGAGAATCGCCTGGCGATTGGAACACTGATCGTTCAGACCATCCTGTCTGGTGATACCGTCCCACTCATCGAGCGTCTGCATGATGCCGGCTACGGCGTGACATGCGTGCCGGGTAAAGGCGCCCAGGGACCGGTGACCGTGGTCTATACCGTCATCAAGCGTAAGGATATTCAGGCAGTGGTGACCATTATCCATACACTGCATCCGCGCGCCTTTTTGTCGATCGAGGAGGTGCAGTCTGCGCAACAAGGAATTTTCCCGGTCGAGCCGTCCAGCGGCCGGCTGCAGTGGTTGATGAAGCGGAAGTGAACAGATGGAGGCTGGGAGGGGGCACCCTTCCTTCGCCCGCCGCAACCCCGGTGGCTGCCCGGTGGCTGAGCCAGCCTGACCTGAGCCCGCCGAAGTGGTAGAAGCCCGGTGGCTGAGCCTGTCGAAGCCCAAACTCCTCCCCTAAAATCTGAACTTGACTTTAGGTCGCGTCCTTTACACTCCGGAATAAAGTGAACGGAGGGAGGCTGGGAGGGGGTACCCTTCCAGGCACCTGTGAAAGCGCATCGCACATTTTCAATACCCTGCATTGAATTTTTTCTGTTCTCAAATCAATTTAATCGGCTTGATATGTTGGCTATACGCAATTTTAACCCTTTCCTTAGAGAAATTGACCGATTTGCCCCCCCGGCACGGGCTGGGATGAGAAAGGAGCACATGATGAAAACGATTGTTGCTGGCGCCCTGGGAGAATGCGTCCACGTCGCCGGGGTGACCAATTTCCTGCGGCTGGCTGAGTTGGCCGGCTGGCGTACCGTGTTCCTTGGGCCGGCTGTCCCCATTGACCAATTCCTGGCCGCCGCCCGCCGCGAGCAGGCCGATCTGGTAGGCGTGTCTTACCGACTAACCCCCGAGACCGGCGAGCGCCTGTTGGGTGAATTTGCCGAGGCGGCTGACGAGCTGCGTGCTGCCGGCGTGCGCTTTGCCTTTGGAGGCACCCCGCCCGTGGCTCAGCGCGCCCAGGCCAGCGGTTTCTTCGAGCGCACCTTCGACGGCTCGCAGCCCGACGAGGAAGTGCTGGCTTACCTGCGCGGCGAGATCGCGGGAACGCAAACGCAGCAGGATCATCCGCAGACCACCATTGCGCGCCGGTTATGGAAAGCCCCCTACCCCCTCCTGCGCCACCACTTCGGCCTGCCGACCATGGCGGACACGCTGGAAGGTATCCGTCAGATTGCTGAAGCGCGCGTGCTGGATGTGATCTCATTGGGCATCGATCAGGATGCGCAGGAGAATTTCTTCCACCCCGAACGCCAGAATCCGCGCCGTACCGGCGCTGGCGGCGTCCCGGTGCGCTCACCCGATGACTACACGAAATTATACAATGCTTCCCGCGCCGGAAACTACCCGCTGCTGCGCACCTACTCCGGCACCGACGACTTTATTCGTTTGGCTGAAATGTACACGGAAACGATTCAAAACGCCTGGTGCGCCATCCCGCTGTTCTGGTTTAACCAGATGGACGGCCGCGGACCGTGGGACCTGGCCGACTCGATCGTGCTGCACCAGCAGGTCATGACCTGGTACGGCGAACGCGGCATCCCGGTGGAATTGAATGAACCGCACCACTGGGGTATGCGCGACGCCCCGGATGTGGTTTACGTGGCTGCCGGTTATCTGTCGGCATACAACGCCAAAGCCGCTGGCGTGCACGATTACATCGCCCAGCTGATGTTCAATTCGCCGCCCGGCCTTTCGGACGCCATGGATCTGGCCAAAATGCTGGCGATTCTTGAGATGATCGCTCCGTTGGCCGGACCGGATTTTCGCATCTGGGAACAAACGCGCACCGGGTTGCTGTCCTATCCGTTGGAAGTACCGGCGGCGCGCGCCCACCTGGCGGCCAGCATCTACCTGCAAATGGCGCTGCGGCCGGATATCATCCATATTGTCGGCTACACCGAGGCTGACCATGCCGCCACCGCTGCCGATGTGATCGAATCTTCACTCATGGCGCGCCGGGTGATCGAAAACGCATTGCGCGGCGCCCCGGACCTGACCGCTGACCCGGTCGTCCAGGCGCGCAAAGCGCATCTGATCGCCGAAACCCGCGTGACTCTGGCAGCCATCCGCAGCCTGGGCGATCCCGAAGGCCCGGACCCCCTCACCGACCCGGCGCTGCTGGCAAAAGCCGTCACCACTGGCATTATGGACGCCCCGCAGCTGCGTAGCAACCGCTTTGGCCGCGGGTTGGTGCGCACGCGCATCATCGGCGGCGCCTGCATGGCTGTTGACACAGCCGGGCAGCCGCTTCCCGAGGCGCAGCGCATCGAGCAATTATTTAATTAGAAGGAGTAAGCAGCATGACCACCGAAGCATCTCGTTACACAATTGTCGGCGCCGGCAACGGCGGGAAAGCCATGTCAGCGCATCTGGCCCTGATGGGCGCAGAAGTGACGCTCTATAACCGCACCTACAGCCATATCGAAATGATCAAGGGCCGCGGCGGCGTCGAGTTGGAATCCTATGAAGGCGGCCCGCGCGGCTTTGGCGAACTCAAACACGTCACCTCGGAGATGAGCGAGGCGGTGGAGGGCGCCGAAGTGCTGATGGTGGTGGTGCCGTCCTCGGCTCACGCCGATATCGCCTTAAAGATGGCCCCCTACCTCAAGGACGGACAAACGGTCGTCCTGCATCCCGGCCGGACGATGGGCGCCATCGAGTTCGACACGGTCCTGCGCCGCAATGGCTGCACCGCCGACATCAACCTGGCTGAGACCGAAACCTTTATCTACGCCTCGCGCTCCGAAGGCCCGGCCCAGGTACGCATTTTCCGCATCAAAGACGCGGTGCCGCTGGCTGCCCTGCCGGCGACCCGCACCCAGCGCATTCTTGACCAGATCCACGGCGCATACCCGCAGTACATCGACGGCATCAACGTGCTGCAAACCGGCCTGAACAATATGGGCGCCATCTTTCACCCCGCCCTGACCCTGCTCAATGCCGGCTGGATCGAGGCCACCAACGGCGATTTCGAGTTCTACATCGACGGCGTGACCCCCTCGGTAGCCCGCGTACTGGAGGTGCTCGACCGCGAGCGGGTGACGGTCGCCTCGGCGCTGGGCATTCGCGCGCGCACTGCGCTGGACTGGCTGGAGCTGGCCTACAACGTCGCCGGCGACACGCTGCTGGAGCGCATCCACAATCAGAGCGGGTATTACGGCATCAAAGCCCCCACGACGCTCAATCACCGCTACATATTTGAGGAAATTCCGATGAGCCTGGTGCCCATCGCCGCCCTGGGCGAGCGCTACGGCGTCTCGACCAATGGGATTAACAGCGTGATTCGCCTGGCGTGCATCATCCACAGCACCGATTACTGGCGCCGCGGCCGGACGATCGACAAACTTGGCATTCAGGGGCTGTCCGTCAGCGAGCTGACCACCTACGCCATGACCGGCGAGCGTGCGGTGGGGTAGAACCTGTTGCCTCC
>CALMGN010000157.1 GCA_937863605.1 uncultured Anaerolineaceae bacterium | reverse complement strand
GGTTGGCCTGTGTAAAGGTGGCGTTGACCCAGTGATTGACGCCGAGCAGCATATCGCCCCAATACGAGATGTTGGTCATGTACTTAAAGGCAGTGAAGGTGTCTTGCCCGGCCGGCGCCAGGAACTCGTTGGTGGCTACACGGTAGGTTTTACCGGCGTCCAGGGGTTCGCATACTTCGGTGCCCTTATCGACCACACAGGCGTCGAACGCTCCCCAGGCCCATGTGTGGCCAGACGTTTTGTAGTTATAAAATTTGTACCGAGCGCCTGCAAGCTGGAGGGCGCCTTTGCTAAGCAAGGCGGACTGGTTCAACAATTCCATAATTTGCGCGCCGGTCATTTCGCCAACCACGGTCTGGTTGCCGAAAGGCAGCACGCTGAACAGCGTGCCATACGTCAACTGGCAAGGGTAGGCGGAGCAGGAAATATCTGCGCGCAGGCCACCCGGGTTGTTGAACACCAAATCCACATCATTTTCAGTTACAGAGTCGGTGTTGAGATCGTTGTAGATCGCGTCATTGACGAAAGCGCCCATCAATGAATCGCCATCGTAGTAGCGGGCGATCGGAACGTTGGTCCAGCCAATCTCCTGGTTGATCAACGCCTGATAGGCAGGATCGCTGGCATAGGAGGTGATGAGCGCGTCAATCGTCGAGTCGTAAAGGGCGTCCGCGGCAGTGGGAACTGCCAGACTGGCCCATTTAATGCTGACCGCACCACTGGGTTCCACGGTGATGTCTGCCCGGCCAACTTTGCGGCCGTTGTAATAAGCCTGGCCGATCGTCGTGCTGCCAACCACGGTTGCATCTAAGAGATTGCTATGGCTATGCCCACCGATGATCAAGTTGGCTGGTTTGCCAGCGGTGTTCAACTTTGCGGCGAGTGTTTTATCACCGTAAATGGGTAAGCCGTAGCCGTAGCCACCATCATTGAATCCGAGATGGCTGAGGACAACAATGACATCCGAGGCGGCATCCAGCGCATCGTAGTAATGCAGGATGGAATTAGCCGGATCCTTGAAACACAATCCTTCTGTAGCGGATGCAATCGTGATGATGGGCGTTTCAGTCGTTGTAACTGCAATAATGCCAACCTTGACCGTGTTGGGGGCGGTGCCCACTTCGAGGATCTGATAAGGCGCATCCACGAAAGCCGGTTTTCCCCAGCCGGCGGTGGCGCAGTTGGCCGTGTCGTTGACCACGATGTTGGCGGAGAGATAGGGATAAGTTGCCTGGGTCACCCGATCGGAAAGCACCGTCTTCCCCCAGTCGAACTCGTGGTTGCCGAAGGTGGCGGCTGCGTAGCCCATGGCGTTATACACGGCAATGGTAGGCGCACCTTGCTGGATGTTGGAGAGCAGGCTGCCCTGCATTTCGTCACCGGCATCCAGCAGAAGGACTTTGTCTGCACCAACAGAACTTCTCACACCATTGACGACTGCGGCAACTCGCGCACTACCGGGATTGCTGCTGCTGCCCCCCGATTTCCATTCAAGGGCGCCGTGAAAGTCGTTGGTATGCAGAATGGTGAATGTCACCGGAACTGAAGGCGCAGCCTTGGTAGGCGTTGCCAATCCCGGTGTAAATAGCATCGAGAATATCAAAATGAGCGCGACAAAACCTGTCAGCATTCGCTGAGTCTTATTTGTTTTCATCTAACCCCTCCGGTTTCTCTGAAAACGAAAATTGTGTGGAATTGTTCAAAATATGGAAATGTGGTGGATGGAAGTGCAATTTACAAAGAACAGATCCCCCGCTTGCTCAGGCCTCCTTTCTCTTACCAGGAATGGCGGCATACAGACGCAAAACGGCCGTGCAGAACGTGAGTTCACGGCCGGTTACGCCACTTGCTCACCTATCCCCTGGCGTCCAGGTTGACGAGGATAAGGTCACAGCATCCGATTGGGTATTAAATGGTTTGTTTTGCGGTATAAAAATTATAAACAATCTTAGTAGAGAATACAATAGATTTCATGGATTCAAAGAATTAGGCTTGTCGCCCGGATAATTACATTAATCCAGTTGACATCCTTCCCTTAACCTGCTATTGTTATAAAAACGTTTGCGCAAACGTTTTCTTGCCAGGAATCTCCAATGGGCCGTATAACCATCAAAGATGTAGCCCGCGAGGCAGATGTCTCCATTTCGACGGTGTCGCATGTGATTAACGACACTCGTTTTGTGGATCCTGTTACCAAAGGACACGTCCAAGATGCATTAAAGAAACTCGGCTACCGCCCCAATAACGTAGCCAGAAGCTTGCGCAGCGGCGTGACCCAAACGATTGGCCTGATCGTCCCAGATGCATCCAACCTGTTCTTCGCGGAAATCGCCCGCAAGATTGAAAATTACGGGTTTCAGCAGGGTTACAGCGTTATTCTCGGAAATTCCGATAACAATCCAGCCAAAGAAATCCAATACATTCACACGCTGTTAGCCAAATCGGTTGACGGCGTTATTTTTATATCAGCCGGGGCGGAATTGCGCAACTTCAAGCAATTTGCCGATAGCAACATCCCGGTTGTCGTTGCTGACCGGGTGGTACCGATCGAACTGGCGGATGTGGTCCTGGTCGATAATGAGCAGGGCGGCTACGATGCCACCCGCTACTTGATTGAGTTGGGTCACACCCACATTGGCTGCATCACGGGTCCAAATGATCTATCGCCCAGCATGCAGCGCTTTGATGGTTATAAACGCGCATTGAAAGAAGCCGGCATTCCGTTTCGACTTGAACGGGTCGTCACAGGTGATTTCCGCGTTCAAGGCGGAAGCGAGGCCATGGATCGTTTACTTCAAGCACCTGAAAAGCCCAGCGCGGTTTTTGTGCTCAATGACATGATGGCTATTGGCGCTATGACCAGCGCCCACAGGGCAGGGCTGTCCATTCCCGCCGATTTGTCCATTATCGGATTTGATGATATCGAACTGGCTTCAGCAGTGTCGCCAACCCTGACGACCGTCGCGCAGCCGATCGATGAAATGGCGCGCTACGCCACGGATCTGCTGATCCAGCGGCTAAACGGTCATCGTAAGGATGAGAACCAACGGATTATTTTGAAAACAGCTTTAATCAAGCGCAACTCTACTGCCCGGAGGAAGCCGTAACATGGGGCTGATCACCGTTATTGGCAGTTTGAACATGGACCTGGTGGTGCGTACCCCCAAAATGCCGCAGGCCGGTGAAACCCTGGCTGGCACCGATTTTCACTTAATCCCAGGCGGCAAGGGCGCCAACCAGTCGGTCGCAGCTGCGCGCGCGGGTGCGACCACCCGCATGGTCGGCTGTATCGGCGCCGATGCCTTTGGGCCGGTGCTGTTGGATTCACTCACCGCTGCCGGCGTGGATGTTTCCGGGGTTACCAGTCTAGACGGAATTACCACCGGCACCGCCACAATCGTGGTGGACGACTGCGGCGAGAACCGCATCATCATCGTCGCGGGTGCCAACGGGATGGTTTCACCAGACTTCATCCAGGACCAATGGCCCGCCATCCGGCAATCCGACCTGATTTTGCTGCAGCACGAGATCCCGCTGCAAACCGTACATACCATCATTGCGCAAGCTCACGCGGATGGCATTCAGGTGATTCTAAATCCTGCTCCGGTATATGCGATGTCCCGCAACATTCTGTCGCAAGTTGATACGCTGATATTGAATGAGGTCGAAGCCAGTGCTCTAACCGGCCTCAAAGTGACCGACCCGAATACCGCTCGCATTGTGGCCAGCACCCTGGTGGACCTCGGGGTGCATACGGTCATCATCACACTTGGGTCTAATGGCGCCATCCTCCACAATACCCGCTATGAACTCTTTCAGCCAGCCTTCAAAGTCGAGGTGGTGGATACCACGGCTGCCGGAGATACCTTCGCAGGCGGGTATGCTGCATCCATCCTGAGCGGCAAACAACCGCCCGAGGCCTTACTGTATGCCTCTGCAGCTTCCGCATTGGCTGTCACCCGTTTGGGTGCGCAAACATCCATTCCTGACAGGACAGAAGTCGAGGCATTCATTGCCGCTCAGACCATCAAAATTAATAGATCCCCTATGTTCAACACCAATGGAGGTGATTAGCGAGAGCAAAATTTTCGTTTCTTCCGTCGTATTTAACCCATAACACTAGAGGAGAGAACCATGAAAAAGCTCGTTATGCTGTTGACCGTTTTAACCATCATTGCCGTCGTAGTTGCGGGTTGCACACCGAAAGCGGCTGAACCCGCTACCACAAAAGTCGTGTACCTGATCAACGGTTCCCTGGGTGACAACGCCTTCTATGATTCCGGGCAACTGGGAATGGACAAGATCAAATCGCAGTACGGGGTTGAGATCCGCACCATCGAATGCGGCTACGATGCCGCCCAGTATGAGCCCTCCATTGAGGCAGCAGTAGGCTATGCCGATGTCATTTTTGTCATCTCCTACGGCTTCGAGGATCTCGTTAAGGAGTATGCTGATAAATATCCCGAGAAGATCTTTGTCAACCTGGACACGGTGGTTCAAAACACCAAGAACACGATCACCTCTGTCGATTATATTGAAGAGGAAAGCGCGTTCCTGGCCGGTGTCGTGGCCGGTATGCTGACGCTTGACACCAGCATCCCGAATGTCAACGCTGATAAGGTCATCGGCGCAGTTGGCGGCGACCAGGATCCGGTGATCGATGCCTTCATGTTCGCGTACGAAAATGGCGCCAAGTTTATCGACCCTGAAATCGTGATGGAACGGAAATACCTGGGGGACTGGGTCGATACCGCCAAAGGTAAACAGGCCACGCTGCAGCTCTATGATACCGGCTCAGATATTGTCTTCCAGATCGCTGCTGCCGCCGGAATGGGCGTACTGCAGGCCTCTGGGGAACGCAACCTGTACTCCATCGGTGTGGACACCAACCAGAACGCTCTGGTTCCCGGGCATGTGGTCGCTTCCGACACCAAGGATATCGGGCTGGCGATCACCAATATCTATGCCACCATCAAGGACGGCACCTACAAACCCGGTCAGGTCTTGAATTACGGTCTGGCGACCAAGGGCGTGGATGTGGTCTTTGAAGGCAATGGCAATGTGCTGCCGCAGGCCATTGTTGATAAGGTGAATGAGCTGCGCCAGCAGATCATTGACGGCACCTTGAAGGTTGAGATCTACAAACCCTAGGTTTCAATCCCCGAAACCTGTATTTTTCCGGGGGTGCTGACCCATCCAGCATCCCCGGAACCCGTGGTGCAAGAGAGGATTTATCCGGTGACTGATATTATCGAAATGAGTCGGATCTTCAAGATCTTTCCGCCTTCCCTGGTTGCGCTGGATGATGTCAGCGTAGCCTTCTCCAAAGGGGAGATCCATGCCATTGTAGGCGAAAACGGTGCTGGCAAATCCACACTGATGAAGATCCTGTACGGCATGCAGCCCGCCGATTCTGGCGAGATCCTCTACAACGGCAAAAAAGTAAAGTTTTCCGACCCAGGCGAAGCCATCCAGGCCGGAATCGGCATGGTACACCAGGAGATCATGCTGGTTCCGCAATATACGGTCTGGGAAAATGTGGTCCTGGGGTATGAACCCGTCAAATTTGGGATTCACCTGGATGCTAAAAAAGCCCGGGAACTGGTTAAACAGAAGATTGAAGAATTCAGCTTTAATTTGAACCCGGATGCAAAAGTTGAAGACATATCCGTCGCTGCCCGGCAAAAAGTTGAAATTTTAAAACTATTATTCCGCAATGTATCGGTTCTGATCATGGATGAGCCCACCTCGGTGCTCACCCCGCAGGAGATTCCGCAATTATTCGGCGAGTTAAAACGTCTGCGGGATAACGGCCATACCATTTTATTTATCAGCCATCATCTCGAAGAAGTGCTGGAACTTTCAGACCGAATCACCGTTCTGCGTAAGGGTAAGAAAGTCGGCACCATCGAGGCCGTTGAAGCTACCAAAGCCGGCCTGGCGCAAATGATGGTGGGACGCGAAGTGATTTTTGAATCCATCCGCAAAGATCAGTCGGCAGGCGAGGTATTGTTTGAGACCATCGGCTTGAATTACACCGACCCGGACAAACGCCCACGGTTGAAGGATGTCAATATTCAGGTGCGCGCTGGCGAAATTGTCGGGGTCGCAGGCGTCGAAGGCAACGGCCAGTTGGAAATGGTCAACGTGATCATGGGGTTGATTGAACCGTCCAGCGGCAGCATCAAAGCTGTGGGGGAGGATATCACCCGCAAACCCATCCTGGAGAAACGCAAGCGGGTCGCGTTTGTGCCCCAGGATCGCGGGAACATGGGCGCCAGCGTCGCGGCAAATATTACTGAAAATGTGATCATGACCCACCACCGGTTGGATAAACGCTTTACAAGCTGGGCTGGCAGGATATTGGATTTCAAACAGGCCAGTTCCTTCACCGATGAGGTCCGCAAGAAGTTCGATGTCCAGATGTCCTCGGGGGAAGCCGTGTTCAAATCCCTCTCCGGCGGCAATCAGCAGAAGGTGATCCTCGGGCGCGAGCTGTTGCTGGAGGCGCCCTTCATCCTGCTGGACCAGCCCACCCGCGGCCTGGATGTCGGCTCGATTGAGTATGTCCATCAACAGATTATTGATATGCGGGCGCAGATGCGCGGGATTCTGATGATCTCGGCAGACCTGGAGGAACTTTTCAGGTTGTCCGATCGGATTGTGGTGATGCATAAGGGTAAAGTGGTGGCTAATCTGGCCACTGACAATACGAATGTAACCGAAGTGGGGTACCTGATGCTCGAAGGGGCCGCCTATGAAGCGTAAAGTCCTGGTTAATGTGGTGGGCGTCCTGTTGGCATTGTTGCTTGGCGCGCTGGTGATGCTGGTTCAGGGGTATAACCCGCTGGAAACCTATTACCGCCTGTTCGAGTATTCACTGGCGCCGGGGAAGATCGCCTACACCCTCAGTAAATCGGTCCCGTTGGTGCTGACCGGCATGTCGGCATCCGTGGCTTTCGCTTCCGGCCCGATCAACCTGGGGCAGCCTGGCCAGTTATTGATGGGCGCGTTATTTGCCACCATTGGCGGGCTGTATATCAACCTCCCGCCGCTGCTGATGGTCCCCCTGCTGCTCATCCTGGCAATGCTGGGCGGAGCGTTGTGGTCAGGCGTGGCAGCGCTGCTCAAGTATTGGTTCAACATGAGCGAATTCATCACCACCCTCATGTTGAATATGATCGCTGACTTTTTCACCTACTGGGCGATTAATTATCCGTTTTTCGAAAAGAACGCCAACCATCCCCAGACGCCCCTGATTGCCCAGAGCGGATGGATGCCGGAGTGGAGTAACTTCAACTCCAGCGTCATCGTCATGGTGCTGGCCTTTGGGGTCATCTGGTTCATTGTCAACCGCTCCACTGCCGGATATGAATGGCGATTGTCCGGGCAGAACAGCCTGTTCAGCCGGCTGGGCGGGGTGAATACCAGCAAGAACTACATCGTGGTCATGCTGTTGACCGGCGCCTTGGCTGGCCTGGCTGGCGGGTTGGTCATCATGGCTGGACCGCACCGCTTTATCAAAGGCATCGGCGGAAATTACGCCTGGGATGGGGTGATGATCGCCATGGTGGCCAATACCGGCATCATCCTGACCCTGGTCTTTGGTTTCTTCTTCAGCGTGCTGCAAACCGGCTCGCTCGGCATGGAGCTGATCACCGCCGTGCCCCGAGAATTGATCCAGGTCTTACAGGCGGTCATTGTGCTGATTGTGGTCGCCGGGCGCGGATACTTTGAAACCTTCTTTGCAAAAGTGGAGGCCAGGCGGAAGATGAGGGAGAGGACCGCATGAACATCATCACCGGACTGATTAATGGCATGATCACCTCCGCCACGCCCATCCTGCTGGCGGCTTTGGGCGGCTCGCTGACCTATTACGCCGGCATCTTCAACATCGCCATGGAAGGCATGATGCTCAGCGGTGCGTTCTTTGGCATGCTTGGCTCGTATTACTTCCACTCCTGGCCCATGGGCATCCTGTTCGCCATCCTGGGCGCCATCCTGATGGCATTGATCTTCATCCTGTTTGCGGTGGTGCTGAAGATGGACGAATTCATCACCGGCATCGGCCTGAACCTGTTCTCGGTGGGCGTTACCACCTATATGCTGCGCCAGATCTTCAAGGTAAAAGGTGCATTTGCCAGCCCGGAGATCGTTCCCATCCCCAAAATCGACATCCCCTGGATCAAAGATATCCCGGTGGTGGGGGAGATCATCAGCGGACAAAATCTGATCGTTTACATTGCTTTGCTCGCAACGATCGTGGTCAGCTACCTGGTGTTCAAAACCCGTTTCGGGCTGCGGCTGCGGGCGGCTGGCTACAACCGCACCAGCCTGGATACCAGCGGCGTTTCGGCCAACCGCATCCGCGTCTGGTCGTTGATCCTGTGCGGCGTCCTGTGCGGCCTGGCAGGATCGTTCCTCTCGCTGGGGTATGTGACCTTGTTCTCGGAAGGCATGTCCGCCGGCCGCGGCTGGATCTCGTTGGCGGCTGTCATCCTGGTCTCGGGCAACCCGACCGGAATCGCACTCATTTCATTGCTGTTCGGCTTCACTGATGGGCTGGGGCTCTTTATGCAGCGCTCGTTACCGTCGCAATTCACCTCGATGGTGCCCTATGTGGCCACCCTGGTCGCCCTGTTCGTGTACTCGGTGCGTCTAAAGAAAAAACAAAAAATATAAGAATTGGAGTGATGGATGAATAAACAAGCCTGGCAACTTGAGAAAGAAATGCGGGATGCCGCCGTGCCTGTGGACCGGCGCAAAGTAGGATCGCATTGGATCAAGTCGGACATGGAGTTCCCGCACGGTGATGAATTGCTGCGCTGGAACTGGAATGTAAAGGTGCCGGGTTCATCGGCTCCGGATGTGTTCTTTTTGAGTATGGTGCAGGACTGGGCCAACCAGGGCTATGACGTCAGCGCGGCCGAAGCATTAATCCCGGAAGGCCGGGCGTTGGAAGCTGCCAACAATTTGACGGATCTGCGGGTGGTGAGCGCCCGAATCATGAAAGCCCTCAAGGAAGCCCCCAAAATCGAGGGGCATCCCTATCACCAGTATGAACACCCGGTTGCATGGGAAGATGTCAAAGCCGCCATGCCGGCCAGCCAGGGGTACAAACCCTTATCCGGCTGGAAAGATGAATATGCACCGCGCATTCTGCAGGGTTGGATCGGCCAGCTGGCCGGCGGCTCCTTTGGCACAGCCATCGAAGGCTATATTGGGTCGCAGATCGAAAAAGTTTATGGCGAGGTGAGGGGTTATATCACCCAACCGGAAACCATGAATGATGACGCGGTCTATGAACTGCTGCTGCTGGACGTCTATGAAAAGACGGGCAAGGCCATCACATCGGATGTCCTGGCCGATGAATGGGTGCGGCAACTGCCTTACGGCATCTCGGCCGAAGGAACTGCCCTGCGCAACCTGAACCTTGGCATCTACCCGCCGGAATCCGGTACCTTCTTGAACCCGTACTGCGACTGGATCGGCGCGCAAATGCGCGGCATGGTGTGCGGCATGCTGGCGCCCGGCGACCCGCTGGAAGCTGCCCGGCTGGCGCATATCGATGCGGTTATCTCGCACGCCCGCAACGGCGTCTATGGCGAAATCTATGCCGCAGTGCTGACCTCGTTGGCCTTTGTGATGGACGACCCGCGCGCCATTCTGACGGAAGCCGCCGGCTACATCCCGGCCAAAAGCGAATACGCTGCCAAGCTGGCGTTCTGCTTCAGCGTCCTCAAGGCCGAGACCGACCCGCAGGCAGCCTGGCTTAAGCTGGAAAGCCATTTCGAGCGCTATAACTGGATTCACGCTTACCCCAACCTGGCAGCCGATATGTTCACCCTGTGGTACGGCAGCGGCGATTTTACCGAGACGATGGCGCTGCTGGCCAAAGCCGGTTACGACGTGGACTGCAACGGCGGCCTGGTGGGAAACGTGCTGGGCGTGATCAAGGATGTCCCGCAGGACTGGGCCGGGCCGATCGGCGACCTGCTGGAGACGTATATCAAAGGCAAGGAACGGTTATCGATCAAGGCGCTGGCGGAAAAGACGGCCAGGCTGGCGAAGAAAAACCAGTAAGGTTGAGAACCTGAGGATAGAGGGCTGTCTTGAATGGGGAGACAGCCTTTTATTGTCTTAATATGCATTATGAATACCATCACTCAATCAAGACGACCACAACCAGCATGGTTTAACAAAGTGATGCAAAGGTGAACCCGGATTGGGAGGATCATTTTTGCTAGGCCTCGTGTCTGAGGTTGGTTTCTGCCTACTGATGGAAACCAGTGAGGAGTGGCAGATCGGGAAGCGCTATTGTGCTGTCAAGTCATTTGATTGTTAAAGAATGATGGATATTTCTGACTCGAATTTACAGAAAAAAGGTTGCGTAATCCATTCCAATTGTTCTTGTAAAATCCTTTATGCTTATTTGAAATAACAACAATTTTATTG
>CALMGN010000156.1 GCA_937863605.1 uncultured Anaerolineaceae bacterium | reverse complement strand
ACATCCGAAGTGGAGCGTTGAATCAACTCGCCGGTTTCAGTCTTTGAGTGGTAGGTGAAGCTCAGGTGTTGAATATGGTCGTAAATGTAATTGCGCAGCCGTCGAGCGATTCCTTCGGCAGACAGCGATGCCAGCCGTCCGCTCATGAAGGAGAATGAACCTTCCACTGCGGCCAGTCCGACGAACCCAAACGCGATGCCCCACAGGGAGACTACGGCATCGTTTGCCATCAGGTGGTGGTCAACGAAATAGCGCAGCAGCAGGTAGGTACTGGTTTTCGCCAGCGCAGAGATGCCCAGACTGAGGTTGGCGCCCAGATAATTTAAACGGAACCCGGTCATTAAGCGCCACAATCCAACCAGGCGGTTCGCGTGGATGGTCTTCTTTAAATCGTAATCCAGTACTTTTTGCGATAAAGACATACAATTTCCTTAAAATGCGAAGATGCACCCGGTGAAGCTGGGGCAGTGCCCCATTATACAGGAGAAGTCCTGTTTTATGATAACCATTGACTTAATCTGTCAATATTTATCCAATTAGCCTCAGTTCGGGATAACGAAAAACATTAAAAAAATGTCATCCTTGAGCGGCACAGTTTATTGGCGCCGCGAAGGATCTCTGACATGGCAGGAGGGATGTTTCGGGCTAAAAACCAGCTTTCAACATGACATATCAAGATGTGTGATACCTATCTAAAACTCACGGTAATTATAAAAGATTGACCGGCAAAACCCAACTGCCCAGCCTGTATTCGCTACTCAGAGCGTTTGGTTGTAAAGAACGGAGTTTATGCGGCGGAAGGAAGCACCTGACAGGATGGGCAGATAAAGGAGCTGGTGCTGCCGGTTTTAATCTTGATAATCGGCGTTTGACACCGCGGGCAGGGCTGTTTTTCACGGTAGCCAACCTGGATCTCGTCCATGCCGAAGCCGCCTTTTTGACCGAAGATATCTTTCTCGTAGAACGCGCCATTTTTCGCCAGACTGGGGCGCAGGCCGTCCTGAATGGCTTGATAAAGCGAGTCAACCTCGGCGGGGGAGAGGCTTTCCAGGCGGCGCAGCGGATGGATGCGCGCCATAAAGAGGATGTCATGGATATAGGCGTTGCCAATGCCGGCAATGCGGCTCTGGTCAAGTAAAAAAGCCTTGACCGCTGCCCGTTGATTGGCAGTCAAGCGGCGAAATTCCGCGAGTGAAAGGTCAAGTACGTCTGGTCCCAGCTTTGCGGTGGGCGCATGCGTCTGCAGCGCGCCTTCCGGGACGTAATGGACATGCCCAAACCACCAGAAACTAAGCGACATGCAGGTGCCGTCTTCAAAATCCAGGATGACCGCCTGCTTTTCTGGCAGGGTTGCCCGGCTGACCAGCAGGACCTCTCCGCCCATGCCAAGGTTGATCAGCAGCCATCCCCTGGTAGTATGCACCTGAATCCATTTTCCATGGTAGGTAGTGTTTTCGATCACTGCGCCGGTTAACCCGGCGGTAAATTCCTCAACCGAAACATTCA
>CALMGN010000155.1 GCA_937863605.1 uncultured Anaerolineaceae bacterium | reverse complement strand
CTGCCAGACAGCACAATCCGGCCGGTTTCCAAAACATACGCCCGGTGCGAAATCGACAACGCCATGGACGCATTCTGCTCAACCAGCAGGATGCTGGTTCCGGCAGCATTGATTTCCTTGATGATCGAGAAAATCTCTTCCACCAGGATTGGGCTTAAACCCATCGACGGCTCGTCCATCATCAACATCGTGGGTCGCGACATCATCCCGCGCCCGGTAGCCAGCATTTGCTGCTCACCGCCTGAGAGCGTACCGCCCAGCTGATTGATGCGTTCCTTCAAACGGGGGAAGCTGGAGAATACCCGATCCATCGAACGTTGAATTTCAGACTGGTCGGTGCGGGTAAAGGCTCCCATCAGCAGATTTTCACGTACCGTGAGGGGTGAGAATATCTTGCGGCCTTCCGGCACGTGACTGGCGCCTAGCCGTACAATTTGTTGGGCGGGCATCATCGAGATGTCCATCCCTTTGAACTTTACATGCCCGGTGCGCGAGCGCAGCAAACCGGAAATCGTGCGCAGGGTGGTTGACTTGCCAGCCCCATTTGCGCCGATCAACGTGACGATTTCACCCTCTTCAACATTGAATGAAACCCCCTGCAAGGCATGAATCGCCCCATAGTAGACATTGAGGTTTTCAACATCAAGCAGCATGACCGGCTCCTTTCCCCAGGTAAGCCTCGATGACCCGTTCGTTTTCCTGAATTTCTCTGGGGTTACCGCGAGCGATCACTTGCCCGAAATCCATTACCGTGATGTACTGGCATATGCCCATCACCACCCGCATCTGGTGTTCAATCAGCAGAATGGTCAGGTTAAAGCGGTCACGGATGAAGTGGATTAAATCCATCAACTCGATAATCTCCTTGGGGTTCATGCCAGCGGCTGGTTCATCCAACAGCAGCAACCTGGGGTCAGCCGCCAGAGCCCTGGCAATCTCCACCCGGCGCTGCTGGCCGTAAGGCAGATTCTTCGCTAGTTCGTTTTGAATCCCTTCGAGCCCGAAAATCGCCAGGAAATCCAGCGCTTGGTCGGTCAATTCATCTTCTTTGGCATAGAACTTCTTTGTTCGCAGCACGCTGTCGGTCAGGCTGTATCCGGCGTGTGGATGGTAGGCGATGCGGACATTATCGAGAACAGTAAGATTGGAAAACAGGCGAATGTTTTGAAATGTCCGGGCAATGCCCTTACGGGTAATTTCGAACGGTTCAAACCCCGCAAGACCATCCCCGTCGAACTCGACCGTACCCCGAGTCGGTATATATATTCCCGTGATCAGATTAAATACGGTAGTTTTACCCGCACCGTTCGGTCCGATTAAGCCATTAAGATCGCCTTCTTTCAGCACCAGGTCGAAGTTCTGCACAGCGCCCAATCCGCCAAAATACTTGGTTAATCCTTCTACTTTCAGGATCGTACGGGAGGAAGTAGTTGTATCCATGTTATCCTCCCTTATGCCTGAACCGGCGGAGTGTCAGTGGAGGTCGGCTTCGATTTCTGCCGTGTTAACACCTCCTTGGCTTTACAGAACCCCCACTCCACCGTGCCAAGCAGACCTTGTGGCCGAATCAACATGAGCAGCAGCAGGGTAAGTGGATAAAGGACATAACGCCAGGTCGGTGCCTCCGTACCCAACTGGCCAAGCAGCACACGCAACAGGCCTTCCAGGAAGAATAACCATCCGAATGACGCAGCAATCGTGCCGGTCATACTCCCCAGACCACCGAATACCACAATGATCAGCGGGTTGAAACTTACCAGGAAGTCAAACGAGCCAGGCGAAAGGAAACCCATGAAATGCGCATAAATCGCGCCGCCCATCCCGGCGAACAGGCTGCCAATGACGAATGACATTAGCTTGGCTCCGGCGATGTCGATGCCCATTGCCTTGGCAGCGATTTCATCCTCGCGCACGGACATAATCGCCCGCCCGGTACTGGATCGCAGTATATTGCGCATGATCACGATCACAACAATCATGAAGAAAAAAGCCCAGAACCAGGTGGTCAACTTGGGAATACCCACCATACCGCGCCCGCCTTTCATTTCAGGAAACGGCAAAATGGTATCGGAATTGATCATCAGCACATTGACCACGATGGTAAAGCCAAGAGTTGCAATCCCGAAGTAATCCGACCCAAGGGTCAGCACCGGGATACCAAGCAGGAAACTTACCTCGGCCGCGAAAATACCCGCCAGGACGACCGCCAGGAAGAACATCACCTGCAGCGGAATCCCTTGTGCCAGGATGCCGGGCTCGAGGTTGGTGCCCAGCAGCGGCTGGAAAACCGGGAACAGCCATTTACCCGCCATTACGGCCACAAAACCAGCTACGATCGATCCGACCATGTAAAGGGTAAATGCTGACATGACCGGGACGCCGCGAATTTTTTTCAGAAACTTGCCAATCCCGAC
>CALMGN010000154.1 GCA_937863605.1 uncultured Anaerolineaceae bacterium | reverse complement strand
AATCGACCCAATGAGAAATCCGAGTTCCATGGCGGGCTCCTATGCCTTTTCTCTTTCGGGCTCGCCGAAGATACCGGTTGGCCGGATCAACAGGACGATAATGAGGATCGTAAACGCGACTGCATCTCGCATGGGCGTAGAGATGTACCCCGCAGTCATGGATTCCGCCTGCCCCATGATCAACGCACCCACAAACGCCCCGGGAATGCTGCCGATACCGCCCATCACAGCCGCAATGAATGCTTTCAGGCCTGGGAGGATGCCCAATTGCGACCAAATCGAGCTGTAAGCAATAGCATATAACACGCCGCCCAAACCGGCGAAGGCCGCACCAATGGCAAAGGTGAAGGAAATCACCGAGTCGACGTCAATTCCCATTAAACGAGCTGCCTGTTTATCAAAAGAAGCTGCACGCATCGCCACCCCAATTTTGGTTCGCTTCACCAGAAATTGCAGGAAGATTTGCACCAGAATAGACGCAAACATAATGATCAACAGAATGTTGGAAAATGTAATGCTGCCATCGGGTGGTTGTGTTCCAGGGACTACCCGGTGGATTCCCCCTTTGATGTACCATGCCACGACTTCAAATGGCCGTTCGTAGGGGATAAAACGGGGGGAAAAAACAAAATTCAACGCCCCGAAATATTCCATGAAAAAAGAGACGCCGATTGCCGTGATCAAAGCCGCGATACGTGGAGCATCCCGCAAGGGTTTGTAAGCAACACGTTCGATGGTAACTGCCAGAAGGGTGCAAATCAGCATCGAGAGCAGAATCACGCTAATGGAACCAATCACCACACTAACCATGGGTGGTAGCGATGGGATGACGGCTAAAGGCCATTGGTGCAGATTGAAACGTGTCACAGCATAAAAGCTGACAAAAGCACCGACCATAAACACATCGCCGTGTGCAAAATTAATTAATTTGACAATGCCATAAACCATTGTGTAGCCCAGAGCGATCATGGCGTACACAAAACCCAATTGCAAGCCGCTGATAAAAATTTGGGCAAACAGCGTCGGGTTACTGATAAGATTTTTACCAAGGATATAAACCACGGCCAGCCCAAGAATGATAAAAAACAGCTGACCTACCCAGGCAAGCCGGGTATGCGTTTTAACCAGTGGCGAGGGGATTTGGGAGGGGGTGCTTACTTGCTGCATCGGAGTGATACCTCGAAATGCTTGGATTAACAGGAATTGGAGGGCAGCCAAACAGCCGCCCCCCAATTATTAACCTAGATCAAATATCGATTACGGAGCCACGCTCGTTTCAAACTTGACGCCTTCAGCAGTTACCGCTAAGATAGCCGCGGCTTTTACCGGATTGTGCTTGGCATCCAGAGTGATTGTGCCAGATACCGCTTTAAAGTTGATTTTTTCCAGAGCGGCACTAACTTTTACGACATCATCAACAGAGCCGGAATCGGTGATGGCTTGGAAGAGCATGTTCGCAGCATCGTATGCCAGGGTAGCCAGAGCATCCGGTACCTTGGGGGTGCCATCATCGTTTTTGTATTTGGCGCCGTAAGCAGCCAGGAAGTTTACCACCTCAGGGCGCGGGTCATCGGGCGAATAGTGGTTGGTGAAGTACCCGCCAGCCGCAGCCACGACATCCAGATCAGCGGAATCCCAGCCATCACCACCGACGAACGGAGTTGTGATGCCTTTTTCCTTGGCCTGTTTGGTTGCCAGGTTGACAATGTTGTAGTAATCGGGCAGATAGACAACATCGGGTTTAGCTTCAGCAATCTTGGCCAGGATGGTCGAGAAATCAGTATCCTTGGAAGTGTAGCTTTCCTTGCCAACAATCGTACCGCCCAGGGCGGTGAAGTTCTTCTCGAACTCTTCCGCCAGACCCTTCACATAGTCATTGGCCTGATCGAGCATGATGAAGGCAGTTTTAGCACCCAATTTCTCCATTGAGAATTTGGCGCCGACCAAACCCTGGAAGGCATCAATGAAGCAAGCACGGAAGGTGTAAGGCTTCGTGTTTCCGTTCGGATCCACGGTAACGCCTTCAGCAGTTGATGTGCCGCTAATAACAAGCACCTTGTTTTCCGTACCGATTTCGGTAATCGGGATTGTTGCTTTTGAGCAGACTTCGCCAATCACAAATTTGACGCCATCCTGATTGACGACTTTGTTCATAGCGTTTACAGCCGGCTCGGGCGTGCACTGGCTGTCTTCAACAATCGGGACGATTTTGTAACCGAGGACGCCGCCCTTGGCATTCCACTCTTCAATGGCCAATAAGGCTCCATCGCGGGTTGATACACCAAATGTAGGCACAGGTCCGGAAAGCGGTGCAAGAATCGCGACTTTTAATTCTTTCGCACCGCCGGTCGACCCGGTCCCACCGCACGCCACCAAAATCATGGCCGCAATTACAAACAGACTTAGTACTTTCAGCGATCGCATTATGTTCTCCTCCTTAACACAAAATAAAAATTGGACACACTATTCAATTGGCTGCATCCCCCTGAAGGTATCCGCCGTAAGATTGCTCAAGTCATAACGGATGGTATACCTGGGACATTAGGTATGGTTATAGGTTGTACCACCTCCTTTTATCGAAGGGCATGATGGGTCTAAAAAATTAAAGATGCTTACAAGGGGATTATGGCGGTGCAGGCTTTGGGATCGCAATCTTGCACCAATAGCTTATGATAGGAAAAGTCGCTCAAAATGTCAAGTGGCAATTACCCATAATTTACAAAGTCACCTTAATTTTTACTATTTTCAACTTGACAAACCCCATGGAACTCTATAATATATATGGATTGATTTCCCAACCCTCTGATTGACCGGCAAGCGAATATCCAGGTTATCCTTTAGGAGTTAAAGCCATGCTGCGTAAGACCTTAGCACAGCCGACTACGGTTACCGTTTTATTGTTTATTCAGTTTATCCCGCTGCTGCTTTTCCCCCTGGACACATTTTCGTCAAACAGTCAGCAATGGTGGCTCCCGGTATTATTAACCGCGCTTGCGATTTATGCTGCCATTAAAATCGTGGTACAGCGTACAGGTGAACTTTGGCCGTGGTACCTGATCTCATTTGCACAAGGCTTCAACATCATTAGCCGGCTAATGATGATCATGCCGCATGCCACCTACAATGCCAACGGAGTCCAACTCGCGGATGTTGCTTACCTGGTGACCAATTTCCTGGCAATTGTCATTTCGGCAGGTTATATTGTTTTGGCTGAATTACCAGATGTTCGCATGAGCCTTTTGGCGCGAAAAGAGATGGCTGCATAACACGACAAGTTTCTCAACTTGTGTGATTGCATCTCCCACCAGGGGAACGCGGTGCCTGGTGGGTTTTCTTTTAAATACATACCCCTGACTGCGATCCATTCGGTTTCGCTGTCAGGGGTAACAAGGGAAGGAAGACTGGATCAGTTAACCGGTTCTGCTCCAGCCAACGGCTTGTTGATGATTTTCGTAAAGCTGTTCACCACCTTCGGGTCGAAATCTTTGCCGGTACAGCGTTTGATCTCTTCCACAGCCTCCGGAATGGACCGGGAAGGCCGGTACACCCGATCGGTGATCATGGCGCCAAAGGCGTCAACGACCGTCAAAATCCGGGCGCCAATCGGAATTTCCTCGCCGCTCAAGCCCAACGGGTAACCGGAACCGTCAAAGCGTTCATGATGCGCCAGAACCAACCGGGCAACATCCGACAATCCGGCGATCATCCGCAAAATCCGGGCGCCAATTTCGGGGTGCTGTTTCATAATCACCCACTCGCGGTCATTCAACGCACCGGGTTTATGCAGAATGTTATCCGGGATGCCAATTTTGCCAATGTCATGCAGCAATGCAGCCCGCCGGATGGCCTGGATATCATGGAACGAACACCCAAGGTCAATCGCGATGCGTTCAGTCAAACGGGTGATATGTCGGCAGTGTTCCCCAGTAGAGAGATCGCGGGCTTCCAACGCTTTTGAAAGCGCCATGACGATCTCGACGATACTTTCCTCGTCAGAGTACGGCAGGCTTTCGCGGTGGAGGACTTTGGCAGCCTGGTCGACAAAACGATAGGCCTGATTCAAATCCTCGAATTTCCGCATCGATGGATCTACAGCCA
>CALMGN010000153.1 GCA_937863605.1 uncultured Anaerolineaceae bacterium | reverse complement strand
CGGAGGTGCAGGCGGCTGCCCGTCAGGCGCTGCAGGCGCACCGGCTGGCTTTTCTGGCCGAACAGGCGCGGCTGGAGGGATCGGTGATTCCGGTCAATGGGCAAAACTGCAAGAAGAAGCATCACAAGGAACGCAAGGAAGAAAAAGAGCGCAAAGGGCACAAGAAGCACAAAACTGAGTAAAAGAATTATGCCTGGAAACCTTTGCCTTGTCAGGGATGATAAGATGGTGGATGGTAGATTCCTCTCCATCCCTGAGGAGGGAGAGGTAAGGTGAGGGAGGTGCTTGATCATGATACTAAACCAACTTACCCCCTCCTCTCCTCCCCCAAAAACTGCGTTTTTAGGGGAGGAGAATAACTCATGACCTTCACCGACCCGGCTGAACTCGAAACATTAATGAAAATCGGACGCATCGTTGCGCAGACGCTGCAGACCATGTCTGAGGCGGTGCGCCCGGGCATGACCACCCTGGAGCTGGACGAGCTGGGTTTGCGCTTGCTGCGCGAATCTGGAGCGATTGCCGCCCCGCCCACCGTGTACGGCTTTCCGGGCGCGACTTGCATTTCCATTAGCCCGGTTGCAGCCCACGGCATCCCGGACAAAGGCAGCGTGATTCAGCCAGGCGATATCGTCAACATTGACGTTTCCGCCTCGCTCGACGGCATTTTCGCCGACAACGGGGGCAGTTTCGCCGTCCCGCCGGTCAGCCCGCAGACCCAAAAGCTACTGACAACTGCCCGGGCTGCGCTCGATCAGGCCGTCGCCGAGGTGCGCGCCGGACGGCCGATCAACAATATTGGGCGCGCCGCCGAAAAACAAGCGCGCCGCGGCGGATTCCGCATCGTCAAGGCGCTGGCCAGCCACGGGGTAGGTCACACCCTGCATGACGATCCCGGTACCATTTTTAACTTTTACCGCTCCTCTGATCGGCGGATCATGCAAGCCGGCTGGGTGCTGGCGATCGAACCGTTCCTCACCAGCGGCTCGGGGACTATTTACGAAGAGGATGATCAGTGGGGGCTAACCACCGCCGACCATCAACCGGTTGCCCAGTTTGAGCACACTGTGGTCGTCACCGACGGCGAACCGTTGGTCGTGACCCGGCTGTAGATGGATTTTATGTAGCGCAAAATTGCTTTTTGCGTACCTGAACAGGGCTTGAAATATACCTTCTGTAGTATTGTTGACTTATATAATAAAATTAGTAAAATATATTTCATCTGTCCAACCCGTAATAACGGTTTCATTGTACAAAAAGGAGTGGCAAATGAAAAAGTGGGGTATTTTAATCCTGTCCGGCCTGGTTTTAGCCGGGGCTATAGCATTTTTCGCGTTCCGACCCAGTCCGACCACTGCCCAGAGCCTTGACACCCTCTTCGCGAGCCCGATTAACGGAGGGTGTTATATCGCCGGACCCAATCAATGTAAACTTCATGTGGACCCATTCACGATCAACATTGATCAGGCAGCCGGATCGAGGTTGGTCGAATTTACATTGTTTGCAAATGGCAGCCCGATCTATGCATTTAAAACAGATGTTTCAAATCCACCCGCGAATGATTATTCGCCTTCCTTAGTAGCTGTGGATTTTGCTGCAACCTGTGGTACCACCTATTATATTAATATGACAGCACGGACAAATGACATTCCGAGTCCGTTGAATGCGGGTCAAACCGCGCAATTCACCTGTCCGGCAAATGTTCCCTGATTCCGGGATGCCGATCATGCCGCCAACCTGGAATTTAACCAAACGGATGTGGCCTTTACTGCTGCTGATCGCGCTGGTAACGGCTGCTGCGGTGATTTGGCTGGCCTGGCCGCAGCCGACCAAGGCCGCACCTGAATTGACTGTCTATGCCAGTCCGATTAATGCCGGCTGCTACCTGGCGACCAAATCCACCTGCAAGATCCGGGTGGATCCATTTACCATTGCCAGTGCGGGGACCCCCGCCCTGTTCGGCTTCCAGTTGCGGGCGAATGGCTCGGTGATTTATGATTTCCGCACTGACGTCTCGAACCCGCCCTTTGGAAATTACTCCCCCTCCCGGGTGAAGCTGGACTTTGCGGCCAGCTGCGGCCAAACGTATGTGATCAATCTGGTCGCCAAAGACCTGGACGATCGAGGCTATTACAATTTAGGTCAGGTCGAGAATGTGGTGTGTCCGCAGGGGACGTATGAAACCTTCCTGCCGCTGGTAAAACGGTAAAAAATGTGGGGCAATGTTGTTTGTAGGGGTCGACCTATGTGTCGACCCGAATTTTTAGGGGGATACCCTGAACAGGGCGGACACCTGGGTCCGCCCCTACAGGGACATTTTATTATTTGTACGAGTCACCCCGTGCGACTATTTACGGCCGCATGGCCGGGTAGGTT
>CALMGN010000152.1 GCA_937863605.1 uncultured Anaerolineaceae bacterium | reverse complement strand
AGATCTGGGAAAATATCCTGATTGCTCTGAGCGGTATCCCCCTGGGGATCATGGGGTTTTATTTTGCCGACCCAATCCCGCTGGTGACCACCCTCAATTGGGGTGAAGTGATTGCCTCGCTGCTGGTTGTTATTCTGTATGTCGCGCTGCTGGAGGAAATTGTGTTTCGTGGGATGCTGCTGCATACCCTGATCCATTCCTATGGACAGGTGGGAATCCTCATTTCCAGCATTATTTATACGATGCTGTTCGCCAGCTACTATTCGGTTCAAGGCATTGTCTTAATGGGATTTGCCAGCCTGCTCTATAACTGGCATGCGCATGAATCGCGCTCGATCCTGGCAGCGACCATCAGCCATACCTTGATGATCACCGGAATGTTAATCATCTGGCCAATAGTTTTTTGACGTAACGTTCAAGTTCTTGAGGCCAGCGCAAAATCGTCTTTTTGTACTTAATCTTCCTCATTTATGGGTCCAGGTGGAAATCGACCTGCGCTTTTTTGGATTGCAGCACCTCTATTGGGAACTGGAGTCCGTAGTACGCCTGACCACTGCAGGCGCGGCACAACGGTTCGCCTGCAACCAGAATTTCTCGCTGATTGATGATTTCCTCGCCGCAGGATTTGCACAGCGTGCGAACACCAGCCCGGCTAATAATTTCCTCTGCTGAAGGAAATAAATTCACGTAGGCAGCGCTAAATAATTCTTCATCCGGCATCACCTGGTAGCCTTGCAACTGGGCAAAATAATGCCGGCTCTCGCCAGGGGCAAACTGGTATGCGGCCTCGCGTACATTGGGACGCGGCACCAGGCGCACTGCCCGCCCGGCTTTTACCTCGACAAAGGTGGCGGCAATTTTACCGTAATCTTCGATGCGCAAGGTGCGGTGACCCGGGGTAACCCCCGCCGCCACCTCCAACCCATCTAAAAAGCAGCCGTCCGTTTCAGCGATCACCAGCATGGCTTTGTCGCTGCGCGGGAGGTCAAAGCCCAATAATTCAGCTCCGACCAACGCCATGCGGACGCCCAACACCTGGCGGGGACACAAATGGCTGTGCCGGGCACTCGACTGCTCCAGCAGGTTTTGTATGTCCTGCATGAGATTACCTCCTATGAAGGTTTGCTGAGCACTGGAACTGACACTGGCATGGGTTTGTGGGACTTTTTCAGAACAAACGCCAGAGCCAGCGCGATAACCCCAAAACCGACAAATAAGCCAAACCCGGCTGAATACCCCGCCGAACCCTGAACGGAGACGATGGCACCAAGAATCGGCGGAATAGTAAACCCGCCGAACGCGCCTAACCCGCCAACCCAGCCCGCAGCTCCGCCAACTGCTTGCGGAACATACTGCGGCACCAATTTGAAGACGGATGCATTGCCAACGCCCATCCCGACCGCCATGACGATGACAGCGAAGATCGCTAGCGCAAAATTCTGCGAAAAGGTCATCAGCACCGCTCCGGTCAGCATGACCGCCAGAGCCAGTATGGTGGTTTTCTCGCCGCCCAGTTTATCGGCAAGGCCTCCGCCGAAAACGCGCAGCACTGAAGCAGTAATCGAGTAGGTGGCTGTCAGCGTACCAGCCGTGATCGCTGGCTGACCAAAAAACTCGCGCCAGTAAGTGGGCAGCCAGGAGGTCAACGCAATGAAACCGCCGAAAGTGATGAAGTATATGGCGACCAGCATCCAGGTCTTCCAGATTTGTGCTGACTTGACCAGGCTGTCCCGCAACTTTCCCTGCGGAAATATTTCCTGACCATGCTGCCGGCCAATTTCAACCGCCTGTTCCGGGCTGCTGCCCTGCGCCCTGGCCTGGAAATAGGGTGCGTTGCGGCCAGCCATCGCATAACCAAGCGTTCCGAGCACCAGCAGCCCCAGCCAGAGCAGATAAGAGCCGCTCATGCCAAAAGTGACCAATGCCAGCGGCAGCAGAAAGGAAAAAATCCCGGGAGCCAGATTTCCAATCCCGGCAAAAGTTCCCAGGGCGGTACCCTGACGGGCCTTGGGGAACCAGTAGGAGACCTGAGCGATTCCAACCGAAAAAGTTGCGATCCCGCAGCCGACCAACGCCCCAAGGACAAATAAAAGCGGCGTCATCGCCGGGGTCAAACGGTCGGGGTAATACAGCGAGATTAGAACCGCAAGGCCGATCATGCCGATGATTG
>CALMGN010000151.1 GCA_937863605.1 uncultured Anaerolineaceae bacterium | reverse complement strand
AATTGGCCTTGACCATCGACCGGCCACGCGCTGCGGTTTTGTGGTTGGAAAACGAGGCCTGGTTGCGGGCATATGGCCTGACCTTTCATCCTAATGTACTGGGCGGCTTTCTAACAATTGGGTTAATTCTTGGCTTATTGGACCTAAAAAGCTGGGTGGGGCGGATTACTTGGTGGCTGACAGTTGCCGGGTTGGTGCTGACCTTCTCGCGCTCGGCCTGGCTGGCTACGGCGCTGGTCCTCCTCCCGCTCGCGTTCTGGCTATACTGGCAAAAGCCCGATTTACGTAAACCGCTGCTTATCACCCTAGGCGCAGCGGCTGGAGCCGGTTTAATTAGCAGTGCAGCACTGTTGGAGCCGGTTTTGAGCCGCCTGGATATTTTTTCGTCCATGTCGGAATATACCTCATTAAGCGGGCGCGGTGAATTGATGGCATTGGCGCTGCAAACCATCCGGCAGCACCCGTTGACCGGCATCGGGGCCGGCAATTTTCCGCTGCTGGCATTAAGCGCCAAAGTGCATGATGCTGCTCATTCGGTGCATCATGTACCCTTGCTTTTGGCTGCGGAAATTGGTGCGGTTGGGGCGGTGCTGTGGTACTGGCTGTGGTTAGCGCCCGTGCTGACGCTGGGGAAAAGTTTGCGGGCGATCGAGCCCCGTATTGTGGTTATGGCTTCAGCCTGGTTGGCTCTGGGATTGATCAGCCTGTGGGACAGCTATCCCTGGTCGCTGGAGGCTGGACGATTATTATCGGTTACCTTACTGGCCTGGATATATCGGCAGAACAATGTTTCATTATTGTCCAAAGCGTTATGAAAACCTTTTTTATCTCGAAACTCCATTCCCAAATGCAGTTAGAAAGGATGTCAATTTGCGGCGCTTCAAGTGGTTTGTTCTTAGCTTAGTAATCATTTTTTCGGCGGTGGCTTTTGTGCCGGTGATCTCTTTTCCGTGGAACGAAAAAATCAATTGGCAGATTTTTGCCAATGCGTATGGAACGGATCTAAGGATTTATCTACCCGTCATCTTGCGGTAAAACAGATCGAGGATGGAAGGACGCGCGAAAAAGAAGTTCTTATCCAGGGCACTTGTGCCTGGTCTAGTCGCTTTCCTTATACCTTTTGACGTATACCTATTAACTTTAGCACCCACGGTTTTTAACCTGGACAGTGCTGAGTTGACCACCGCGGCTGCGACTGGCGGGTTAACCCGCGCCACCGGCTATCCTCTTTATCTGACTATCGGTTGGCTTTGGACACATCTTCCTTTTGGGAATGTGGGCTACCGCATGAACCTGCTGTCGGCGGTCAGCGCCGCATTGACCCTGCTGCTGTGCGAGCGCATTTTACTATGGCTGGGCGTGCGCACCGTCGCCCGGTTTTCCGCAATTGGCTTGCTGGCATTTTCGAAGTACTTCTGGCAGCTTGCGCTGATTGCCGAGGTTTACACCCTGCAGACCGCCCTGACCGCCGGGTTGATATTGGCCTTGCTGGCCTGGTCTGAAAAACCAGCCCCCATGCGGCTGGGATTGGTGGGATTAACCCTTGGGCTGGGATT
>CALMGN010000150.1 GCA_937863605.1 uncultured Anaerolineaceae bacterium | reverse complement strand
GCGGAGTTTAAATTGGCCTCGGTCGCAGCGCCCAACATTTGCGCCAGCTCCACGCGCCGCGGTTCACCGGCCAGCACTTCCACCCGCGTGGTGGTGCGTCCCCCGTCCACCTCTTTCCGCACGCTGTAATGCTGATCGCCAAAAGCTGCCAGTTGCGGCAGGTGTGTGACACACAATACCTGGTGGTTGCGTCCCAGTTGCCATAACTTCTCGCCGACCACCGAGCCAACCCGCCCGCCAATACCCTGGTCGATTTCGTCGAATACCAGGGTGGGGATTGAATCGGCCTGGGTCAACACCCGCTTCAAAGCCAGCATCAAACGCGAAGTCTCGCCGCCTGAGGCAATTTTGACCAGCGGCTTGAGCCCCTCGCCGGGGTTGGGGGCAATCAGGAATTCGATTTTATCGATACCCGTCTCGTCGAAGGCCACGGTTTCACCATTCTTCAAGCCAAGACCGTTTTCATCCGGCACCCGCTGCATATCGACCGCAAACTGCGCGCCAGCCATGCTTAAATCATCCAATTCGATCTCAACCGCAGCGGCAAGCGCCCCGGCAGCCTGACTGCGCAGCGCTGACAGATGCTCAGCCTGCCCGGACAAGGCTTTCCGCAGCTCCAGTTCCTGCTGCTCTAGGTCGGCAATGCGCTCCGTGGCGTGGGCGATATTGTCCAGGTCGCTGCGGGCTTTCCGGGCAAATTCCAGCACGGATTCGATCGTGCCGCCGTACTTGCGCTTGAGGCGGTTGATGGTATCCAGGCGTTCCTCGACTTGTTCCAGGCGCCGCGGGTTGAATTCAATGCCGTCCATGTAGCCGCGCAAATCGCGCTCGATATCGCTGAGGGTCTCGCTTACGGTCTGCGCCTGCTCAGCCAAAATATTTTGCTGCAAGTCGATGCGCGCCAGTGAATCGAGCGCCTGTACCATTTGACCAATCAGATCGGTGAGCGCCGGCGTCTCAGGCGACCCATCGTCCAACAAGGCCAGGGTTTGCTCACACAACGAGTTCAACCCCTCGGCGTTGGCCAGGCGGGTGCGCTCGCTGCGCAAATCCTCTTCCTCAGCGGCGACCAGGTGAGCGCCTTCAATTTCACCGGCTTGAAACTCGAGCAAATCGATGCGGTTGGCCGCGTCTTTTTCAGCCTGGCGCAGCATGGTCAGGTCCTTTTGCACCCGCCTAAACTCGCGATAAGTGCCGCGGTAAGCCTCGAGGGCTTCGTGGGCGTTCGCGAAGCGGTCCAGCAGGTGCAGGTGTTGGCGCACATTGAGCAGCGACAGGTGTTCGGATTGCCCGTGAATATCCACCAGGTACTGTCCCAGATCGCGCAGCAGGGGCAGCCCGACGCTGCGTCCGTTGATGCGCGCCACGCTGCGTCCGTTCAGGCGCATTTCGCGTGCGACCGTTATGGATTGGGGGTTGTCCAGCAATTCTTCGGGTTCGAGCAGCGCGCGGATCGGCTCCTGGCTGGCCGAAGGTATAGTGAAACTACCCTCCACGCTGGCCCGGTCAGCCCCCGCGCGGATCAGGGTGGCGTCCGCTTTGCCGCCCAGCAGCGCCATCAGTGCATCCAGGATGATGGATTTACCCGCACCCGTTTCACCGGTAAAGGTGGTCAGGCCAGGCTGGAAGGATAGTTCCAACTCCTGAATAATGGCAAAATTTTCGATGCGCAGATCGGTAAGCATGCCGTCCAGTTTAGCGAATTTGAATTCCGGTCAGCCGGTAAAAGACGGTCGAGGTGACCAAAATAGCGTAAGCGGCACCCCACACCAGCTGCCAGATGCCAAAGCCTGCGCCTGCGAGCATTGCGACCAGACTGACCAAAGGCAGTCCGACTCCGCCAGCAGCAGCGGCGATGGTAGCCACGTGGTACAGCCAGCGCGAGCGGCGCCTTTTGACCGCCCAGCGCACCGCCTCGGCGATGATCACACCTGCCACCGGGGCTATGAAAATTGTAAAAAATCCCATAATGGAGGCCAGCCAGCTGCCAAAGTAGCTCAAAAGACCGGCAATCAGGATCGCCAGCGGGTAATCGATCCAGCGAGCAGTCTCGTAATTCTTCTGCAGACCGCGTACGCATTCTTTGCAGCGGTAACCGGTAGGGGTCAGCACGGCGCATTCCGTGCAAATCGGCCGGTCGCAGCGGTTGCAGCGCAGCAGGGTCTCGCGGTTGGGATGGTTATAGCAATATTTGGCTGTAGTGGTTGGCTCGATCATTCGGTTTCACCGGCAGTAGGATTTTGTTCCATATAATTGGTAATGTTACGGTAGAAGTAGCCGCGGTCACCAAAGCGTACAAAGCAGGCGGTGTTGTGATTGGCTTCTACGCGCACTTCGTCTCCGTCCGCCATGCTGACCGGCGGCTGCCCATCCACACTGAATACCGCCTGGTGAGTGGTACGCACTGTCACCGTCACCACCGACCCTTCAGACAGAATGATAGCGCGGTCCACCGAAAGGTGCGGCGCGACGGCTACGATCAGGATGTTGCGCAGATCTGGCGGCATAATGGGTCCGCCGACGGCTAACGCGTAGGCTGTGGAGCCGGTGGGGGTGGACACAATCAGCCCGTCTGCGATATAGGTTGCCAGCGGGTAACCGTCCACCGTGGCGCGCAGCGTCACCGGCCGGACGAACTGTCCGCGGCAGATGACCACCTCGTTGAGCACGCTCCAACTGCCCAGCGCCTGTCCCTCACGCAAATGGGTGGCCTGCAGCATCATGCGTCCTTCCAGCCAGTAGCGCCCTTCCATCAGCAGCGGCAGCATATCCCGCCATTCAGTCCGCTTGACCTCCGTCAGGAAACCAAAGCGGCCCAGGTTGATGCCTAAGATGGGAATGTGCAGCGGGGCGCACACATGACCGGCGCGCAGCATGGTGCCGTCCCCGCCAAGGGCAATGCACAGGTCGGTGTTGCTTTCCATTTGCTGGCGGAAGGATGGATCGTTAAGTTTTCCCCAGAAAGTTTCTACGCCGCGTTCATGCAGAAAACGCGCAATGACTTCGGCTTCTTCGGCCGCCGCAGGCATTTGCGGATGCACACCAATCGCGATTCGGCGGGGGATTGTCTGGGTACAGTCCATATCGGTTTATTATACCAGCGCGAAGAAAATGGGCGTGCTCACAAGCAGGGGCACGGGGGTTTTTCACGCTTTCCCATTGCCAATCCAATCCATGTGCCCGGGAGGTTTCGTAGGTTGGGTTGAGCGGTTTAATGGAAGGCTATGATTTGCCAATGCGAGCGCGAAACCCAACACCGCATGGCGCTCCCAATGCCAGGTTTTGCCTGTATGCCGCTCTGCGAGCAGGGCAGCAGGGTGCATTCTTGACAGGGTGAATCGATGCCA
>CALMGN010000149.1 GCA_937863605.1 uncultured Anaerolineaceae bacterium | reverse complement strand
CATCGTCCCGACGTTCAAATGCGGTTTGCTGCGATCGAATTTCTGCTTTGCCATGGTACTAAACTCTCCTTGAAAGAAATAATCCTGATTGTGTGATTATGAATTAGTGACTTTGGCTTTGACGCTCTCGGGAACCGAGGCGTAATGGTCAAATTCCATTGTTTGAACACCGCGGCCCTGGGTTGCTGACCGCAAATCCGTTGTATAGCCGAACATTTCGGCCAGAGGGACCAGCGCCCGAACTGCCTGGGCGTTGCCTTGGCGCATTTCCATGCCCTGGATCTCGCCGCGGCGAGCATTGAGCTGCCCCATAATATCGCCAAGATATTCTTCCGGGACAACAACTTCCACTTTCATAATTGGTTCAAGCAAAGTGGGACCGCCGCGCTGCATCCCTTCTTTGAAGGCAAAGATGGAAGCCATTTTGAACGCCATTTCGCTCGAGTCCACTTCGTGGTACGAACCGTCGATCAACCGTACTAAAATATCCGTGACCGGATACCCGGCAATGACGCCCGATTCGGCAGCTTCCTTGACGCCTTTTTCCACCGCTGGAATATATTCCTTGGGGATGGTACCGCCGACGATTTTGTTCTCGAACTTGACGCCGTTGCCGCGCTCCAATGGTTCCATGCTGAAGACGACATGCCCGTATTGACCATGGCCGCCGCTTTGTTTGGCGTACTTGTAATTGATTTCCGGAACAGCTCGCGAGATGGTCTCGCGATAAGAAACCCGTGGCCGACCGACATTGGCCTGAACGCGGAATTCACGCATCATGCGGTCAACAATAATATCCAGATGCAACTCACCCATGCCAGAGATGATGGTCTGAGCGGTGCTTTCATCGGTGCGGACCTTGAAAGTTGGATCTTCTTCCGCCAATCGGCGCAGCGCTTCGGCCATCCGGTCCTGGTCGGCGGTGGTTTTAGGTTCCACGGCGATCGAAATGACGGGCTCGGGGAAGGTGATGCTTTCCAGGATGATGGGATCTTTGGGATCGGTCAACGTGTCGCCGGTGAAGCTGTCTTTCAACCCCAGCACCGCGCCAATATCACCCGCATAGACTTCGGTAATATCTTCGCGCCGGTCAGCGTACATCCGCACCATGCGGCCAATACGCTCACGCCGGCCTTTGGCCGGATTGAAAACTGCCTCGCCCTGGACGACTTTTCCAGAATAGACCCGGAAATAAGCCAGCCGCCCAACATACGGATCAGCAACAATTTTGAAAACCAGGGCCGCCAGAGGGGCATCGTCATTCACCGGGCGTTCAATGATGGTATCAGGATCATCTGGAGCATAACCTTTTGCCGCAGGAATTTCCAATGGCGAGGGAAGGAAATCAATCACGGCATCCAACACTGGCTGGACGCCTTTGTTCTTAAGAGATGAACCGGCGAAAACCGGGGTGGCTTTGTTTTCGATGACGGCTTTGCGCAATACTGATATGAGCTCATCGTTCGAAATGGGGTGGCCTTCGAGAAATTTCATAATGAGATCATCATCAAATTCTGCGATTTTTTCGACCATCACATTGCGGGCATCTTGGGCAGCAGCCTTGAGGTCTGCGGGTATTTCGCTCACAATCGGTTCTTTGCCAAGTTCGTCATCCCAGACAGTTGCCTGCATGGTTAGCAGGTCAATCACGCCGCGGAAACTGGATTCTTCGCCAATCGGCAGCTGCATCGGGATGGGATTTGCCCCAAGACGCAAACGGATCGACTCGATCGTCCGGTCAAAAGAAGCTCCGGTGCGGTCCATCTTATTAACAAAGCAGATGCGCGGAACCAGGTAACGGTCAGCCTGACGCCAAACCGTCTCACTCTGGGGTTCAACACCCTGTACAGCATCAAAAATGACCACGCCGCCATCCAGCACACGCAGGGAGCGCTGTACTTCAGCGGTGAAATCGATATGGCCGGGGGTGTCGATCACATTGATCTGATACCCCTTCCACTCGGCTGTTACCGCCGCTGACACAATGGTAATCCCACGTTCGCGTTCCTGCGCCATCCAGTCCGTCACGGTAGTGCCGTCATCTACAGAGCCGATGCGGTAAGTCCGCCCGGTGTAGAACAGGATTCGCTCAGTCGTCGTGGTTTTCCCGGCGTCGATGTGGGCGATAATCCCGATATTACGACACTTATCTAACGGAAAATTTCGAGGCATGTTTCGATACTCAATAATGAAAGCGTAATGATAAATTAAACCCGATAATGGGAGAATGCACGGTTGGCTTCGGCCATTTTATGGGTCTCTTCGCGTTTGCGAACCGAAGTGCCGGTGTTATTGGCCGCATCCATCAACTCAGCCGAGAGTTTCTCAGCCAATGATTTACCGGTGCGGGCACGAGCGGCATCGGTGATCCAGCGCATGGCAAGCGCAACACGCCGCCCGGCGGGAACTTCGATCGGCACCTGATATGTAGCGCCGCCAACGCGGCGGGGGCGGACTTCCATTGCCGGGCCGACATTTTTGAGGGCTTGCTCAAAAATCTCAACCGGGTTGCGGCCAGTCTTTTCCTGAACCATATCGAACGCTTCATAAACCACTGTGGTGGCAGTGCTTTTCTTTCCGCTGCGCAGAATGCGGTGAATGAAGGTTGAGATATAGACGTTGTTATAGCGAACGTCTGGCAATACTACGCGATTTTCGGGTTTAGTACGACGCATGAAACCTTCTCCGTCCTTGGAACTTAATTATTTCTTGGCGACCTTTTTGGCGCCATACTTAGACCGGCTCTGAGACCGTTTGGCAACACCCGTGGTATCCAGAGTGCCGCGCACAATGTGGTAACGCACACCAGGCAAGTCCTTGACACGACCACCGCGCACTAACACCACCGAGTGCTCTTGCAACTGATGGCCTTCGCCCGGGATGTAGGCTGTGACTTCGATACCGTTGGAAAGACGAACACGGGCAATCTTCCGCAGCGCCGAGTTCGGTTTCTTAGGGGTCATGGTGCGGACGACGGTGCATACGCCGCGTTTCTGCGGTGCGCCAGAGTCCTGGCGCGTGCGATGCTGATGCATCGAATTGAAGGTGTATTGCAGAGCCGGAGCTTTGCTCTTGGCCTTCCTGGTCTGGCGACCTTTGCGGATCAATTGGTTAATGGTTGGCACTTTCTTTTATCTCCAGTTGATTGTCCTGTGGCGGTATCCCGCCAGATGAATTCAGTCTTTCTTTTCAACAAGGGAGGCCATCGGATACAGTGATGGCCTCATGAATGTTCGGTTAACGTTCGCGAACAGGAAAGGCACGAAGGTCGATTATATCATTACAAATTTTGACCGTCAACCTTTCACCTGTTCCTTACAACAAATCATCAAATTCTTGGCCAACACCCAGCAATCCGGTGGAGGTCTGCGGCGGCCGGACGCGTTCTTCGTCCTTGCCAAACTTGATCACTTCGCCAGTGTCCATGGTGGCTTCCATTGCCAGTCCAAGGCTCTGCAGTTCCTTCACCAGTACGCGGAAGGAGGCTGGCAGGCTGGGTTCTTCAATCGGCTCGCTCTTGACGATCGATTCGTAGGTGGAAACGCGTCCCTGAATGTCGTCCGATTTGACGGTGAGCATTTCCTGCAAGGTATATGCAGCGCCGTAAGCTTCCAGCGCCCACACTTCCATTTCACCGAAGCGTTGACCGCCAAACTGGGCTTTACCACCCAGCGGCTGCTGGGTCACCAGCGAGTACGGGCCGGTGGAGCGGGCGTGAACTTTGTCCTCGACCAGATGGTGCAGCTTGAGCATCGTCATCACGCCAACGGTAACTGGATTGTCGTAGGGCAATCCTGACTTTCCATCGCGCAGGAGCATCTTACCGATTACAGGAAGAGGAATGCCGGTGCGGGCAGTGTAGTCCTCACCAATCTTGCGAATTTCAGCGCTGGTGACTTTGGCGTCGACCTCAATCTCGTTTTTGTTGAGCCACATGCGAGTGCAGGTATCGATAGCGCGTTGATCCTTGATATCCATATCGGGATCAGATGTGACTTTTTCCTGCTTGATCAACAAATCTTCGGGTTTGTAACCTTTATTGCGCAGCCAGGTCTCTAACATGGCCCAACGAGCATAGGATTCGTCGTAGGCAATTCGGTCCATGTCGTACTCTGACCCTGCCAGGATCTGTTCCATATAGAGCAAGCGGACTTCGTCATCGTCGCGGATATTGTTCGGGTCATAAGTCTGTTCAGTCAGCCAGGCCCAACCTTTTTCGGCGGCTTCTTTCCAGGCTTCGTCGATCATCCAGGCACGCCCCAGTTCAGCTTCAATTTCCTGCTCGTCCGCACCGTCGAAGACGGGGGTCACCGCGCGGAAACCGAGGCGCAGCGCTGCCCAGCCCAGGTGGGTTTCGAGTACCTGACCGATGTTCATACGGCCAGGGACGCCCAACGGGTTAAGAATGATATCAACAGGAGTGCCGTCTTCCAAAAATGGCATGTTTTCAACCGGAACCACGCGGGAAACCACACCCTTATTCCCGTGGCGGCCGGCCATTTTGTCACCAGCAGTAATCTTGCGGCGCTGAGCAACAGACACGCGCACCATCATATCCACGCCGGCCGAGAGGTCTGTGTTATCCTCGCGGGTGAAGACTTTGACGTCCACTACCTTACCGCGCTCGCCGTGCGGCATACGCAGCGAAGTATCTTTCACATCGCGCGATTTCTCACCGAAAATGGCGCGCAGCAGGCGTTCTTCGGGTGTAAGTTCTTTTTCACCTTTCGGGGTGATCTTGCCAACCAGAATGTCGTTCGGCCCGACTTCAGCGCCGATACGGATGATACCGTGCTCGTCCAGGTCCTTGATGGCATCTTCACCGACATTGGGAATGTCGCGGGTGATCTCTTCGGGACCCAGCTTGGTGTCGCGGGCTTCCACTTCATATTTCTCGATGTGTACAGAGGTGAAGCGGTCATCCTGCACCAACCGTTCAGAGATGAGGATGGCGTCTTCAAAGTTGCCGCCTTCCCAGGAAAGGAAAGCGACTACCACGTTCTGACCGAGCGCCAGGTTGCCGTTGACGGTTGAGGAGGAATCCGCCAGCACATCGCTCTTATGAACATGCTGCCCCTTGACAACTGCCGGGCGCTGATCAGTGCAGGTGGACTGGTTGGAGCGCTGGTATTTGCGCAGGCTGTAGGTGTGCAGACCTGATTCGCCGCGGACGACGATCTGTTTGCCAGAGACGGAGACAACGTCCCCGGCTTCCTCAGCTACCAGCACCTGTCCGGAGTACAACGCCGCGTAGGCTTCCATGCCGGTTGAAATCAGCGGGATGTCAGGGGTGATCAGCGGAACCGCCTGGGCCATCATGTTCGAGCCCATCAATGCGCGGTTGGCATCATCATGCTCCAGGAAGGGGATCAACGAGGCGCTGATACCAACAACCTGGTGGGGAGCAACGTCCATGTAATTGACTTTGTCAGGGGTGGTTACCACGAAATCGGAGTGGTGCCGCGACATAATCCGCTGCGTGTCGAACTCATCGTACTGGTTAAGCGGCGTGTTGGCCTGGGCAATCGCGAATTTATCTTCAGCATCAGCAGAGAGGTAAACCACCTCTTCCGATACAAATGGAACGATAAATATGGTTGTCTGGCCTAGTTTTTTGATGGCCGGCAGCATCTTTTTGGTGATGCGCTCGCCCGATACGACAATGATCTCGCCAGATTCAGCGTCTTTCAAATCTTCCGCGGCCGCGCGGCCGATCAGGCGCGGATCATCCGGCGAAAGCGCTTTGGTTACCCGGCGGTACGGGGTTTCGATGAAACCGTATTCGTTGACCCTGGCAAAGCTGGCCAAACGGCCAATTAACCCAATGTTCGGGCCTTCCGGGGTCTCGATGGGGCAAATGCGGCCGTAATGCGAGTGGTGAACGTCACGGACATCAAAGCCGGCGCGCTCGCGGCGCAGACCGCCCGGACCCAGCGCTGACAGCGTGCGCTTGTTGCGCAGCTCAGCCAGCGGGTTGGTCTGATCCATAAATTGCGAAAGTTGGCTGGAGCCGAAAAACTCGCGCAGCGCGGCCACAACCGGGCGGATGTTGATCAGGCTAACCGGCGATGTCTGGTCCTGGTCGCGAATGGACATGCGTTCCTTGATCACCCGCTCCATGCGGCGCAGGCCGATGCGCAGTTTGTTCTGCACCAGCTCGCCAACGGTTTTGACGCGGCGGTTGCCAAGGTGATCGATATCATCCTTGTCTTCTTTTTCGTTGTTGATCATGATCATGCGGCGGATAAGATAGACAATGTCCCAGCGGGTCACATTACGATGCGACATCGGGATTTTATCCATCAGATCCAGCTTCTGGTTGAGCTTGTAACGCCCAACCCGCTCCAGATCGTAGTGCCGCTGATCGAAAAGCTGCTCTTCCAGGAATTGGCGTGCATTTTCGATGGTGGCCGGGTCGCCCGGGCGCATGCGCTTGAAGAACTCGATCAGCGCAGCTTCGGCGATGGTCTGGTTACCGGTAAGATCCCACGGGGGTTCCTGGCGGAAAGTCGATGGGATAAACAGGCGCTCCGGGTTATTGTCAACATCCTGGAACAGCGCCATCAGTTCCTCGTCAGAACCTTGTTTAATCGGCGAGTCTTCCAGGCCGTCCGAGATGGCAGCCAGAGCGCGCAGGAAGATTGTGATGGGAACGGTGCGCTTGCGGTTAAATTTGAGAATAAGGTAATCGTTCTTGCGGGTCTCAAATTCCATCCAGGCGCCGCGGTCTGGGATAAGTTTGGCGGAGGCCAGTCGGTGTCCGCTGGTGCGGTCAACCGGAGCTTCAAAGTAAACACCTGGGGAACGGATAAGCTGCGAAACCACCACACGCTCGGTTCCATTAATAATGAAGGTACCCTTATCGGTCATCTGAGGAAAATCCCCCAGGAAAATGTCCTGTTTAATCGGCTCGGGAACATCTGGACCGGCTAACAGAACTGACACATACAAAGGGCATGCATAGGTTAAGTCGCGCTCGACGCATTCTTCAATTGAATGCTTGGGATCGCCAAACCAATATTTGAGGTCCCACTCTTTTGATTCTTGACCCTTACTGGGGAAGTACAACTTCATTCCCTTGTTGTAAGACTCAATCGGGGACACTTCATTGAACAAGTCACCCAAACCTTCTTTTTTCAAGCGCTCGAAGGAATCGAGCTGAACCTCGATCAGGTTGGGCAGGTCAAAGACGACCGGGATGCGAGCGTAAGACCTAACTGGTAAAACAGAAGACTGCATTTTTCGCTCCTGACGTACAATTGGCAGGATAAATTGTGTCTAGATACGACATCAGCGCGTATTAGGGCATAATACGCAAACAGTAATTATATCAAAGCGTTAATGGTAGGTCAAGAAAATAATGGAAATTGGTGCCAGTAAATAATAATTGGTTTCGCAATACTTCATTATA
>CALMGN010000148.1 GCA_937863605.1 uncultured Anaerolineaceae bacterium | reverse complement strand
TTCGCAAACACCCCGAGCTATGCCAGGTAGATCGTCAAATCCTGCAAAACCTGACCGGGCTGCCAGCTCGACAAATCCGTAAAATTGACCTGGACGGTCCTTCTGCGGCCGCCTGTGTTTTCTTATTGAACCAGATCCAGAATGAACCAAAAACCCCCGCCTGAGCGGGGGTTCCTTATTTTCAGCGCAACCACTATTTGGTTGCGCCTGCGTTAATCCACTCGATGATTTTCTCGAGTTCGTCGGGTTCAAATTGGCCCGGATGTTTTCCGTCCACAAGTTTGTTGAGAACCAGGCTGTTAGCTGCATCTCCAGCCGTTACCACTGGGCCAGATTTGCCGCCCTTCATCAAATCTTCGTAACTCTTCACGGACAGCCCGCCCATCGCGCCGTGACATGAACCGCAGCGTTGTTCGAACATTCCGCCAATCCCAGTTGTCCACGTCAGCGGACCAGCCGGCAATTCCGTCTGCGGACCCGGAGTCGATGTAGGTGCTTTGGTTGGAAGCGGGGTTGGCGTCTGGGGTACGAATACCGTACCTAGTTCATCAAGGGGCGGTACGGTTTTGATCGCGGTCTCTTCGAAGGTCACGAAAGCGTACAACAACGCCACCAGCGCGATCGTCACGATTGCGGCGATTGGGAAGAAGATTTTCTTGCGCTTGGAAACGATATGAGCAGGTACCGGAGCAGGGACCTCGCCTTTTTCAATTTCCTCAAGTTCCAAGGCGTGTTCTTCTTCCATTTCCTCACGCTTGAGCGTGCCCTTCACCATGCTCCAGTTCCAGCGTTTGATGTGGACATGATAGAAGTGCCACAAAAGAATGGCCAGCACTGCCAGAACCGCTTCCAAACCGTGAGCAACCTTGGCAGCCGGAATAAACTGTCCAGGCAAAAATTTTGACGTAAAGATCGGGTTCCAGAGCATCAACCCGGTCAACCCCATCATGATCAGCCCCCAGATTACTGCCAGGTATTCGGCCTTTTCAGCAAAGTTGTAACGCCCCATCTTGGGGCCTTCTTTACGCAAGCCAAGATTATGAGCGGTCGATTGAACAGCGTCCACCACATCTTTTACACCGGGTATCATGCTGGCTTTTTTCCGCTGAATATACAACTGGTAGCCCATATAAACGAAGTGGAATATCGCCTCCAGCACAAACATGACTGCCGAAATGCGGTGGAGGATGCGCACGATCTGAACCCCACCTAACAAGGCCACTAACCCGAGTGACACAGCATTATTGGGGTACTTTTGAATCAAACCGGTAATTGCAAGCGTTGTAAAGGAGATAAACAAAAGCCAATGTTCTACCCGGCGAAGTTTATCGAAGCGCATGACTACTTGGTGGGTTTCAGTCATCTCATCTACTCCTTGCCCTGCTCTGAATCTTGACTGAAAGCGGATGTTGACTGTTGCGGTTCGTCAATGACCTTGGTGTTCCCTTTGGTCATATTTTTCTTGCGTTTGAGGAACACTTTGCGGTAAATATCTGTCAGGATGAAGAGCGCCATGGCTCCTAAAACCAGCGGGATTAATATCTTGTAAACCAGTCCGACATAATAGACCAGTGGAGCATGTTCGGGAGAGGGAATGTAGTGGCTCAACCATGAATCCGGGAAATTCGCAGTTGCATCCGGGTGACAACGCTGGCAGGTGCTGAGCAAATTCTCTTTTACTTGCAGTCCCTTTTCCGGGTCGTCCGCCCGCCGAATGTCATGCACGCCGTGGCAGTCAAAGCATACTGGCATGTTGGTTTGCTGATCTGGATCGATCTTTTCGAAAAGCGTGACCGTTGTCCCGTGGAAATCGGCGATGTAGGTCTTCATAACTTGCGTTGAAATGCCGTATTTGTCCATGATGGTTGCGTCGGTATGGCATTTAGCGCAAATATTGGGCGAGGTCAGACGAAAACTGGATACGCCTGTCGGACCGGAAATGGAATGAACACCGTGACAGTCAGTGCAGGCCGGTACGTCGGGGTTTTTGTCGACTAAAACGCCAGAACCATGGACGCTTGTGGCATACTCTTCGAAGATGGTGCTGTGGCATTTGGCGCAAATTCCGGCGATCCGAGCGTGTGAAGCGCCGGTCAGGCTGCCATCCTCAACTTTATCAAATGGTTTATCCGCATGCGGGTTATGACAGTCCGCACACGTGGGTGTATTCAGGTTGCCGCCCTCGAACAACTTGGTATGCGCGCTGTCCATTAATTCATCCGCCTGCACAGTATGGCACTGCTGGCAAAGGGCTTTATATTGCAGGGTGCCCTCCCGACCGGTCGTCGCGGTATTTTCCGGGTGCGGGTACCCGCTAATATTGGCATGGCACACCTGACAGCTTACGTTCGAGTGCATTCCTTCTCCAAAAAGCTGTGGATCCACTGTTATGGACTTGACTTCACCATTGGAGAATTCTTTTGTCTGCCCGGGCGAACTGTGGCACAACAGACATTGCGTATTGTCAGGCAGCTGTGCCGCAGGTGCGTCCCCGCTATCAGCCGATACTGCCTGGGTGCCTGAGAGAGCGATAACCGCGACAATCAGCAGCGTGATAAATAGAAACAGGACGGGGGTAAATGTGGAAATTTGGGTACGCTTTGGCTGTACCATATCTCTGGTTCCACTCCTTTTCAGGATAAATTTTGTTCAGGGGGATTGGGTAGTTTATTCGAACCAGCAAAGACGATTAATCTTTGAGTAACATTAATTATACATTAATGTTTTGCCTAACCTTATAAAAATACCGCCCGAATTGGGCGGTATTCGTACCTTTTTATTGTGACAATTGTCACTTTAGAGCACCGGCTTCGATCCAGGCAATGATTTGCTCCAGTTCAGCAGCCGTGAACTGCCCGAAGTGCGGCGAAGCATCCTGCTGGCTAGTAACCAGTACACTTTGCTCTGGCTTGTTAGGCACCACAATCACGCCATCCGTACCGCCAGCCATAACTGCCTCATAGGACGTTAAGGTAACGCCCTTTTGACCATTCTCGCCGTGGCAGGCGGTGCATTTCTCGAACAAACTCTGGATCGAAGTAAAACTGTAAGCTGCTGCGGGTGTGCTTGAAGTTGGTTTGGCAGGAACAGCGGGTGTTGGGGTCACATATTTTTTTAACTCCTCTGCCAGAACAACCCGCAAGCCCGGAGCATCGAACCCGGCGTATTCCCAGGTGGTACCGTGGCAGCCAGAATTGGAGCAGAAGGAGGTGTTACTGGTACCGCCTGGGTCCTCTATCGTGTGGCAGCTCACACAGGTATCATCGAAGAAATCACGGTGCAGCGAGATCCAATTGGTGCTCTTGTGTGATTCTGGTTCGGGACCGCGGCTGATCTCAATGTTGGTCAAGAATTGTCCAGAATCTGCCACCACTGGAATGGAGTGGCACAGGTTGCATTCCAGACGGACCGCCTCTCCGCTGGTGGTCAGATGTTTCCCATCGTGGCAGCGCAAACAACCGGGTGAGAATTTATGCTGTGCATTATCGGGGTGCGCATCCCAGTTAAATTTTTGTTCCGGGAAGTTAGAAATGGCGAAGTACCCTTTGAGCTCTTCGACCGCAGTGTCGATAAGAGCGGTGTTTGCGTTGTAGTAAATCGCGTAGTTCTTCCGATAGAAATCAGCCAACTCAGCAATGCCGGTATTCGCTTCCTCTACTGAGGCGTAAGGTTTGCTCAGGTATTCCACCGCCCGCATTTTAATTTCGGGGATGGTGGACGAGATAGCACCGCGCGAGAGCATCGAATCGACCGCTTCGTCAGGCTGTTCGCTGATGTGCGAGGTGCGGTTGTGACAGGACAAGCAGTCCATCCGTTTAAGTTTGCTCTCATCCAGATTGGCAGTATCAAATCCGGCTTCGGTATCCACATACTCGGTGTAGCTGCCGTCCTCGTTTTGGACCCTGACGTAAGGGATAACCTGATTCTCTTCATCGAGTGCGATGAAATCAACCGGGTTTTCAATATGCCAATGAATGCCTCGTCCAAGCCCTTCACGCTTGCTTCCCCCGCCCGTTTTCAGAATCAAATAGATATAGGAGAGTGTGTTATCGCGATCGTAGGCAAAGCGCGTCAATTCAACCAATGAATCATCGGAAAACACTTCCGGGTAGTGGCAAGTTTCGCAAACGTCCACCGACGGGCGCATGTTCTCCGCACGGATCGGGTAATTATAATTCCCGGTCACCATCGCTGTTCCGGTCTGCCAGGAGTAGATAGCCTTGCGGACAATTTGCTCACCCAATTCGGTGCGGCCAAGATGGCATTCTTCACAGGTGACTCGCACATGCTCTGAATTGATATGGCTGACGTACTGCGGCGGCATGGTATGGCAGGCGGTTCCGCAAAATACCGAAGTGTTGGTATATTGCCACGCGGAGGTCGTTCCCAGCGTTAAGGTTGCGCCAAGGATAACAATAATTGCATAAGGTAATATTCTTCTGACCGGTGGACTATCGTGAGGAGGGAAAAAAATGTTTTTTATCCAGCGTCCAATTTTTTTCATCCAATGCTCCGTTGTTGATTTAAACTGCCCTTGATAATTACAATATCTTTTGGGTAATAATTGTAATATATATTCACACAAAAATAGTAATTTCATAATATTGAAATTACTACCAAAAAGGAGAGGCCCCCATGGGAAATCATGGGGGCCCTCCCAATCCAGCTAAATTACGGCCGAGTCAATCCAGTCACAGCAGCGGGATTCAAGCTCTGAATGGAGTCATACAGAACCTGAATGATGTACTTGCCGTTGTGAGCAAAAGCGCCCGGGTCTTTCTGAACGTACTGGTAGTTGTACGCGCTGAAGAGTAAGCGCGGGGTCCAGGTAGCATACCGTTCGGTATCGCCCGCATCCAAGACACCATCTGCATTCGCATCAGTGAAGAAATACGGATACGCAGAGGAGCTATAGGCAATTGCGGTACCAGCTTTGGTTTTGGCGTATGCCTGGATTTCAACCATCAGTTTATCTTCCAGGGTTACAACCTCACCTGAGATACCTTCGGTGGTATCGCCGTCGCCGTCGTAATCAACGGCCGGATCTTCGAAGCGGATCAGTTTGGGGTCATCTACCTGGTGGCAGCCCTTGCAGGCGCCGGTATTGACGGTCAACGCATGGGCATCATGGCAGTCAATGCAGGTGTTGAAACCGTCAACATGTTTGAACTGGCCAAGATATTCCTTGCCGCTGAATTCATATGCGCCCTTGGCGTCGGTGCCAAATAATGAAGCGCCAGCAGCAAAGTAGTGCACATTACGGAAGCCGATCTTTTCACCGACGGTATCGAGGTCCATCCCGGCAACCGCTTTATTGACACTAACGGTGGATTCGCGGCCCTGGTGGCAGTTCAAGCACAGGTTGGCATCCGGTTTGGCTTCAAAACCGAGTTTGGCGCCGCTTGGGAAAGTGGCGGTTTCGGTCTGGTAGCGGGTGAATTCGGAAACGCTGCTATGGCAGGTTTCGCACATCAAACCGTTAGAAGCTGGCATCGAAAGCACTGCGCCTTCTTTGATAAAGGTGGGCAGACCCAGGCCGGTATGGCATTTGACACAGGAAGCGGGAACAGCTCCCTCTTCGTCCCAGTGGCGGAAGGGTTCACCGGAACCGGCAAAGTGACCGGCATCCTCACGGTGGACAGCGCTCAAATCAACCGGGGTCGCCAGTTGGGTGTTGAGATCTTCGATGGAGTCGAACAGCAGCTCGATGATGTATTTGCCGCCGTGGGCAAATGCGCCAGGGTCCTTAATGGATGTCTGGTAGTTGTAGGCAGCTTTGGCAAGCCGGGGAGTCCAGGATGCATATTTCTCGGTGTCTCCGGCGTCCACGGCGCCATCAGCATTCGCGTCGATGATGAAATAGGGGTAAACGGTCGCAGAGTAGACAATCGGCGATCCGGAAACCTCGTTCGCATAAGTCTGAATGGCGGTCAGGAGCAATGCCTGCATACCCTGGACTTCGAAGGCGATACCTTCTTTAACATCACCATCGCCATCGTAATCAACCATGGACGACTGCATGCGGATATTCTGGACCGACTCGACATCGGTAACCCCGGTATGGCAGCCAACGCATTTATTAACCTGCAGTTCGAGCGAGTGCGGGTTGTGGCAGTCCTGGCAATTCTGAACACCAACAACGTGATCGAACCTTACGTCGTAGGATTTGCCAGCATATTCATATCCGCCCTTTACCTGCGTGCCGTAGCGAGCTACTGCTGCTGCAAAGTAATGGATATTGGTGAAGCCCAACTCTGCGACAACCGTATCGTCATCCGTTGCGCCTGCTTTGGCGATAGCTGCGTCAACCTGGACAAAGGATGCACGGCCCTGGTGGCATGTCATGCAAACTGCTTCCCGTCCGAGACCAGTGAGTTCAGCGCCGGAGGGAAAGACAACCGAAGTCAAGGCTGCAGTGGCTTCATTGTGGCAGGTGGTGCAATTGATGACCGTCTCAACCGAGGCGGGAGCATCTACAGCATTGACTGCGGTCCCATCAGCTCCGACGTAATCCAGAAAACCTGGCGAGCTGTGGCATTTGGCGCAAGTGGCTGGTACTTCCTTGGGAGATTCCTCGTCCCAGTGCCGGAAAGCTTCAGCGGTTGAATCAGCATGACCAGAATCCGTCCACAGAGCGTAAAAGGGGACCTGTGCGGAAATATCTTGGCATGGCTCAGCAACCGGGCAGGGTTCTGCTGTTGCTTTGTCAACTGGAGCGGGGGCCGGCGTCTCCGTAGCTTGTTGGCAGGCTGAAAGAACCAGTGCAAAAATCAGCACCAGACTTGCGATCAGTAAGCCTTTCAGGAGTTTCTTCATATTGTGTTCTCCGATTTGATAAATACAGGGGATTGGGTGTATAAGGCTTTCAGAAAAGGTTCTCTTGCCAGGTTTATCCTCCTTTTCATCCTCCAATTATTAATTTTCGATTAGAAAAATTATACTCAGGGAAATAGATTAATACAAGATTAAAACTTGTATAATTTGGCACAAAGCATAAAAATAGGATGAATGTCATATAATTTGTAATCAGCCCCCATGGGGTACTTGACACCATTTTTTCATCTGAAGGTGGTCAGTATGCGACAACTTCACCAGGTCATCAAACGTACCGGAGCGGTCGTACCCTTTAATCCGGATCGCATCACGAACGCGATTTACCGCGCAGCCGTCGCGGTTGGCGGCCGTGACCGTCAGACGGCGGAAACGCTCACACACCAGGTAATTCAGCTATTGGAAGAAAATGGTTTATTGGACCAGATTCCAACGGTTGAGGAAATTCAGGATACGGTTGAAAAAGTGTTAATCGAAAATGGGCACGCGCAGGTCGCCAAAGCCTATATCTTGTACCGCGATGAACGTGCCCGTACCCGTAGAGACCGCGCCTCCCGGGCTTCTGCGCCTTCCACGAATATTCCCTGGGAAAAAATCTGGCATGTGCTGGATTGGGCGGTGGATCATGCACTGCACACCACTGCCGCCCTGAACGAGCGCATTCAGCGGAATGAAATGCCGGAAATCATCCGCGAATCCGAAACCGCTTACCAGGAGGATGTTGACACTGCAGTAGAGATGATCGCTGGACGCAGCCGTACCGTACGCATGGTGATCGTTTCTGGCCCTTCTTCCTCCGGGAAAACAACTACGACAATCAAAATCAACCAGCATCTGCAGCACCTGGGCTGCAAACTGGTAACGCTGAATGTTGATAATTATTTTTACGACCTTTCTTTGCACCCCAAAGATGAATTTGGCGATTACGATTTCGAGACTCCCCAGGCTTTAGATTTAGACCTGATCAACCAGCATCTCTCCCAACTAACAGCGGGTCAGGAGGTGCAAATCCCGCACTATGACTTTAAAACCGGCGCCCGCACCGCTGAAACCACCCCCATGCGCCTGGCCCAAAATGAGATCCTGCTCATCGATTCGCTCCATGGCTTATATGAAGGCATGACCAGCTCAGTGCCACCAGAGCAGAAGTTCAAACTTTACCTCGAACCGCTGTTCCAAATCAAAGACAGCCGCGGCAATTACGCCCGCTGGACGGACATCCGACTGATCCGCCGCATGCTGCGGGATGCCACTCACCGGTCTTATGACCCCTCGCAAACCATTGAGCACTGGCATTATGTGCGTTCGAGCGAACTGCGCAACATCATCCCGCACATTCAGCAGGTGGATTTCATCATCAATAGCGCCATGCCGTATGAACTGCCGCTTTACCGGCATAAAATGCTTGACCAGTTCACATTCTGGGCGGAAAAATATCAGAATGACCCGCTGCGCCAGGATGCTTACGAGCGAGCGGTCCGCGTCAGAGATCTGCTATCCGAGGTGCTGCCGTTCCCTGACGACAGCATTGTCCCCGCCGATTCGGTCATCCGCGAATTTATCGGCGGCAGCATCTATTCGTATTAGAATAGAAAGACCTCACTGTTTGCAGGAGCGTTCCCTTGGAAAACCAATCGACCTACAAATCCATTTGCGTTTACTGCGGTTCCGCTGACGGTTTGGACAAAGGTTATTTGGAGGCTGCCCGAACCACCGGACAGCTGATGGCCGCACGCGGTATTCAACTGATCTACGGCGCTGGCAAAACCGGGTTGATGGGTGCAGTGGCAGACGGCGTCCTGGAAGCCGGCGGGCAGGTAACCGGCGTTGTGCCGGAAAACCTCAACCAGCCTCAGCTCATCCATGCCGGCTTGACCCGCCTGGAAGTGGTTGGCGATATTCACCAGCGCAAGGCGCGCATGAGCCAGCTCGCCGAGGCCTTCATCGCGCTGCCTGGCGGTTATGGAACCCTGGACGAATTGTTCGAGACCCTTACCTGGGCACAAATCGGGCTGCATTCTAAACCCGTCGGCCTGTTGAATACCCTCGATTACTTCAGCCCGCTGCTGCAGATGATTGAGCGCGCGCGCAGCGAGAAGTTCATTTATGACGAGCACCGCGACCTGCTGGTGAGCAGCGCTGACCCGCAGGATTTGTTGCGCCTACTCGAAAATTTCAAAGTCCCAACCGGCCTGGATCGCTGGGTCAACCGCTGACATGGCAACCTGGATCTGCCACCTGCGAATCAGCGAGAACATTGCCGCCGCGCTGCCCGGACTGGACAAGTCCGCTTTTTATACCGGCAGCCTGGCGCCTGATTCGGGTGTTCCCAATGACACCTGGACTGAATTTTCTCCGCCCAAAGAGGTCACCCATTTCCTGGTGAAGGGTGAAGGCAATGAAGCCATCCAAGACCTGGATTTCTACCGCGCTTATCTTGAAAAACAACCCAAAGGGGTGCTCAATGTTGAAACCAGTTTCCTGTGGGGTTATTTCTTCCATCTACTGACCGATATCTTGTGGGTTGATCTCATTTGGGATCCAACGAAAATCATGTTGGCCGACATGATCGCCAAAATTGGCAAATTAGCAGTGGTTGACCTGGTTAAAAGTGACTGGTACGGCCTCGATCACCGCTTCCTGCGCGATCATCCCAACTGGGAACCCTGGCAGCTCATGATGTCGCTTGAGTTGAGCACTATACCCATAACCCATATCCCATTCTCGGCGTTGATCGCTAATTTGGCCATGATTCGCAGCTATTACACCACCCCCGAACCTGGGCGGGTGCTCGACCGGCCGTTCCCCTATCTCAATGAGTGCACCATGCAGCGCGCTGTTTTTGATTGCGCGGCTGCCTGTCTGAAAATCTACCGGCTGCTCCAAGCCGGCATCTCAATGGATGGCGCGGTCAGCGCAACCAGGTGGTTGTCAGCGGCAGAGCGCCAATCGTATCCCGCCCCACTTGGAGATGTCCCGGCCTGAGAAAGACAACAGAATAATGGCTATACGCATTTCACGAGCATATGATCCCACCTCAAACGAGGATGGAACCCGCATTTTAGTGGACCGCTTATGGCCGCGCGGCCTCACGAAGGAAAAACTGCAAATTATCGCCTGGATGAAAGAAGTTGCGCCAAGCAACGCGCTGCGCAAAGAATTTCACCACGATCCGACGCGCTGGGATGAGTTTCGCGCCGCCTATTTCGCGGAGTTGGACGCTAACCCACAGGCAGTACAAACGCTGCTCGATTATGCCAGCAAGGGTACACTCACCCTAATTTATGGCGCGCGGGACCGGGTTTACAACCAGGCGGCGGTGCTCAAACAATACCTGGAGAAGTATTTGTAATTAACAAATTAATCTCTGGTACCTCACAACAAAAAATCCCTCGTCGGGGCACGGGGATGTTCAAAATAGGCGAATCGACAACGCGTCCCCGTGCCCAGGATTGATTTATTTCATAATACGGGGACGGGGTTAAGATCGACAACAGATGCCGTGATCAATCCCCGTGCCGCTACATTAAAATGATTCCCCGTAGGTTTATGGCAGTTTTAAAATTGTGGCAAGAGCAGAACCCAAATCGTGCCAATTGGCACGCTACTCGCTATTCCACCGTCACGCTCTTGGCCAAATTCCGCGGTTGATCGACGTCCAACCCGCGCAGCGAGGCGATATGGTAGGCAAACAACTGCAGCGGGATCACTGTAATCACCGGCAAGAGCAGCCAGGGGGTCTTGGGCACCCAGAAAACATGATCTGCCAGCGCTTCCACCCGCGTGTCGCCTTCGGTGGCAACCACAATCACGTTGCCGCCGCGCGCCTTAGCCTGCTCGATCTGGCTGATCATCTTCTCGTGCCACGGATCTTCCGGGGCAATTGCCAGCACCGGCATGTCCCGGTCAACCAGCGCGATAGGCCCGTGCTTCATTTCGCCTGCCGGGTAGGCTTCCGCATGGATATACGAAATTTCTTTCAGTTTCAACGCGCCTTCATAGGCAATCGGCATGTTCGTCCCGCGCCCAAGGTACAGCATATTGCGGATATATTTCATCTCGCGCGCCACCTGTACGATTTCAGGTTCGCGATCCAGGCAGCGCCCCACCAGATCCGGCACCAGGCGCAGGTCAGCCACCAACTGCCTGCGATCCTTTTCCTTCAACGTTCCGCGCAGGTCGCCCAGCAGAACCGCCAGCAAATACAAATCCACCAGTGGAGCCGTGAAGGCCTTGGTGGATGCCACCCCGATTTCAGGTCCGACCTGCATGGAGATATAACCGTCCGCCACGCGCATCGCTTGCGATCCAATCGCGTTCACAATCGACCACAGCTTTGCGCCCCGCTTGCGGCCTTCATCCATCGCTGCCAGGGTGTCAGCCGTCTCTCCGGACTGGCTTATGGCCAGGACAACTGTATTCTCATCCACGATCGGGTCGCGATAGCGGAATTCGGAGGCGATGTCCACCTCCACCGGTATCCGGGCGATGGCTTCAATGAGCACCTTGCCAACCATCCCGGCATTCGCTGCCGTTCCGCAGGCAGTGATGATGATACGTGATATTTTCCTGGCCTGCTCGGCGGTCAGGTTGAGCTGGGGCAGCCGAACGGTGCCTTCGTCAAAGTCAACCCGTCCTGCCAGGGTGTCCGTGAGCGAGCGGACCTGCTCGTGGATTTCCTTCTGCATAAAATGGCGGTACTCGCCTTTTTCCGCTGCCACCGGGTCCCAGCTGATGCTGTGCTCCTGGGCCGCAACCGGGGTGCCATCCAGCGTCTTCACGCTGTACCCGGTACGAGTAACCACTGCCATTTGGTGCGACTCAAGGAAGACCATGGTTCGGGTGTGATCCAAAATTGCTGGAATGTCGGAGGCGATGAACATTTCGCCTTTGCCAAGCCCAATGACTACCCCGCCAGCATTCCCGATGCGGGCCGCGATCAATTTATCCGGTTCAAGCGATGAAAACACCACCACCCCGTGCGCGCCCTTCAACTGGCGCAGTGCCTGGCGGGTAGCTTCCTCCAGGGAGGTTCCTCCGCTCAAAAAGCGTTCCACCAGGTGGACGATCACTTCGGTGTCCGTGTCTGAGTTAAAAACCACCCCTTCGGCTGCCAGTTCTTCACGCAGCTCAAGGAAGTTTTCAACAATGCCGTTATGCACCACCACCACCTGTTTGGTGCTGCCCAGGTGCGGGTGCGCATTGCGGGCGCTCGGCTCGCCGTGGGTCGCCCAGCGGGTGTGACCGATGCCAAGTTTGCCGGCAATCGGCGAATTCTCGACCAGCGTGGTCAAATTGGCCAGCTTGCCCGCATCGCGCCGGACTTCGATGTGACCATCTTGCAACACCGCCAACCCGGCTGAATCATAACCGCGGTATTCCAGTCGTTTTAATCCATTCAGAATTATCGGGGTTGCGTTACGCTCGCCGATATAACCAACTATTCCGCACATGCAATGCTCCTTTGCAGGATGGACGCCGCACCAGCCAAAGGCAAAATCGCCTTTGGTGAGTCGGTCAGAACTCCACCCCGGGAATAAAGGGGGTATTCAATTGCTGCAAACCTGGGTAAGAAACAGATGCGACCGCATCTGGAAGGCATCCGCTGATCTTTCGATTTTCCCGGCGTCCAGGTGAACGGCCTGTTCTCGCCGGTTAACCCTGCCGCGCAGCAGGGAACCTTCATCCTCGTCATCCTATGCTTTAGCCCGCACAGGACCATGCGCTCTTCTTCCCGAATGTCAATGATTGTAGGTTCTCATACCTCCTTTTGGTTGATTATACCTAAATTCAAATAAATACGACATAACCAACAATCGAAAAATATTACCTTATTGGACTGAATGGCATAAGGTTCTCGCAGCCAAAGATATTCACCCTGCCCGTCACACCGTCCCGCTGTCGTTGCGGGAGGGCACTCTGTGAGTGAGTTGTGATTTTTGATGTCACCCAGAGCGGAGCGAAGGGTCTCATAAACCAAACACCGAGATGCTTCCCTATGGGATGCTCCGCGATCACTGCGTTCAGCATGACAACAATTATGTCACTACCCGCAGGGCATGAAGACGAGATTCCTCTCCCCGGCGGCGGGGAGAGCTTAGGCGAGGGGTCCATTTTTAATATAAACAAAAAAGCCTGCCGCTCCCCTCTGGCGCCAGGCTCTGAATGGGGATACCTTTCCCCTAATTCTGATGCTTACTGACCAGCTCCACAACATCCGGGAAATCGATCCCAAGCCGACGTACGGTCTCCAGCGTCGGGACTCCGTCCATGGTCCAGCCGCGTCGCTTGTAAACTGCGTCAACCAGCTGCTCGTAGCGCCCTTCGCGGTAGGCACGCACGGCTGCCGTTTTTTCCGCGATGGTCATCGATGTCGGATCCAACCCGATTTCGTCGCGTATCTGCCGGTCATATTGAGCAGCCCGGTCTTCGTACTCTTCCTTGATCACAGGTCCCATAGCGCGAAACGGCGGGTAGTCGTGTTCACGGGTGCCGAACCCCAGCCGCAGGTTGAAAATGCGCTGGAAGTTGTACACCTTTTCCGATTCTTCGATGATGTCTTGAATGGTCACCTTCTTGCCAAGGACGCCTTCGTAAAGCCAGGTGTAGTTTTCCACATGCTCAGGAACTTTCGCGGGTTCTTTAGCAGTCTTGTTGCTTTCCGGGATAATGTCGTTCCAGGGCAACTTGCACAAACCGTGCAGGCTAAACCAGGTGCGCCACATTGGGAAGTAGTGCAGCGCTTCGGCTTTGTCCTCAAAGGTCGGCAGCTGCTTATGCACCATCTCCATGAAGATCAACCAGGCTTCGTCATGCTGTGCGCCTTTGGATGCCAGCGCGTAACCGCCCTGCTGCGCCAGTGACTCCTTTGACAGGTATTCGGAAATCTCCATGCCTTTGACTTCCATGCCAATGTCGCGCAGCAATTCGGCATCAGCGCCGTACTGCGCAACAAACAAATTGCGCATGGCGCGCACGCCCTGCCCGACTACCACGCCAAAACCCTCACCGGTCGCCATCTGGTGAATCAGCGTCATCACCACGTCAAAGTTGCTCCAGGTGAGTTCCAAACCGCCCGTGTGCTCGGTGGTTATTACGCCAAACTCATAGCATTCCATCGCAAAGGCGATCGAGTTGCCGAGCGAGATGGTGTCGATGCCATAGGTATCCGCGTAGAAATTGATTTCCAGGATCTGACCGGGGTCAAACAGGCACAAATTCGATCCCAACGCGCCCAAGGTTTCATACTCTGGTCCGTCAACAAACACTGTCTGACCGGCGTACGGCCCGGTCTGTAAATGGTAATGCGGCACGGCATGGGCGCAGGCCAGGGTGCAGCCGTACCAGCAGCCGTCGGGGCCGCGGTTGTCGAACATTGGCTTCCATACCTCGCCGGCGATGCGGTGAGCGTCCTGGTGGTGTCCAAAGCGGAAGTTTTTGACTGGCAGCAAGTCGAACTTGTTCATAATTTCGACCAGGTACGGTGTGCCGGTGCCGCCCATGTCATTCTGCGAGGCATCGAAGGCTGTAATTTCCTTTTTGATACGTGTTCCAGCCGCCCGTACCAGATCCATGTTCGCCACGCCGTTGCTGTCACCGCCCAGATTGCTGTAGCGCACCACAATAGCCTTGATTTTCTTGTTGCGCAGCACTGTCCCGGCGCCGCCGCGAGCCGCTTGTTTAATCCGCACCTCGTCGCGTTTCGGATCGTAGTAGCTGATATTCAACCCGCACATCGGCACATGCTCGGCGGCTTGTCCGGCTGAAATCACGGATATCCCGCGCATGCCCTTCGGCGTATCGGCGTACATCTCAGTCAGCAGGCGGTTGACCAGGTGGGTATCCACCGGATCCAGCGGTGCGTCCTCGATGGTCACCTTGCCCTCGTCGCCGTCGATGATGACGATGACATCCCGCTCGGCTTTGCCTTGTATTTCCAGGGCATCCCAGCCGGCAAACTTGAGGTACGGACCAAAATAACCGCCGCCGTTGCTGTCGATGATCGATTTGGTCAGCGGCGAGATGGTCACAGCCGTGCATTTGCCGGACCCTGGGTACGCGGTAATGCCCCCAATCGGCCCACCCGCGATGACCAACTCATTTTCCGGACTGTCCCACTTCGTATCATCTTTTACGCCGTTCCAGAGCAGCCATAAACCAAAACCTTTTCCCCCGGTAAAGGTATCTTTCATCTTCTGGTCAACCGGTTTTGCCTGGATCGAATTGTCACCCACATTGACATACAGGGTCCGATTGGCATACCCGCGGACGACCGGTTTGAGTTCATACCGGTATTCAGCCAAAACCTGGTGCGCTTCCCGAATCATCTCCGGAGTGTACAAGGTCATTCGATTGTGCTCCTGAACATTAGTTTGTGAAATTTACTACGATTTTGTGCCAATTTATTATAGCCAACTCTTCCCCGGGTCGCATGCGGTATCTGTCACCGGGAGTGCCGGATAAATGTCACCAGCTTGCATAGACAATATCGGCAAGGTGTGTGCCCGCCCTTTACGCATTTTAAAAGGTATTGGAAATGCGGGATTATAATGGGGCATCCTCGACCATCCAATCCCTCGAGAATGAGGTGTAAGTGAGATTTCCAAAATTCTTGCCTGAGCCAATCGGCCTGACAGAGAACCAGGGCAAAAATTTCCGCAACGTGCAAATCGATTCGGTAGGAGTTGGGCTTGCAAACGCTGCCTCCCCTTTCCTGCCGGTTTTTCTGACCCGCCTGGGCGCATCCAGCTTTGAGGTTGGCATGCTAACAGCTATGCCAGCTTTGACCGGTTTGCTGCTCGCTATTCCGATTGGCCAGTTCCTGCAGAATCAGCGCAAAATCGTCCCCTGGTTCAGCATCGCCCGTCTGGGAGTCATCGGCTGTTATGCTGCCACCGGCCTGCTGGCTTTTTTGATGCGCGGACACCCGCTGGTGCTTGGCATTCTGGCCATCTGGGCATTGGCGACTATTCCTCAGACCCTCCTCAGCATCAGCTTCTCGGTGGTCATGAACGCGGTTGCCGGCCCCAACCACCGCTATGACTTAATGACCCGCCGCTGGTCGTTGATGGGAGTCACTACCGCGACAACTGTTTTCATGATCGGTCAAATCCTGGACCGGTTAAATTTCCCTATCAACTACCAGATCGTGTTCATTAGCATGTCGGTCGGTGGTTTGATCAGCTATTATTATTCCTCAAGAATTCGTCTCGATGATATTCAAACCCACCGTGAAGGAAAGCGGTTGGGATTTAAGGCTCAATTTACCGAATATTTACAACTGGTCAGCAAGGAACAGCCGTTCCAGGCATTTGTAATCAAACGCTTTGTATTCCTGACAGGCCAGGCAATGCTCATCCCGATTTTGCCTCTATACCTGGTCAGGGTGGTTGAGACTTCCGACCGGTGGATCGCAGCCATCAGCACAGCCCAGACAGCAACCGTCATCATCGGCTATCTGATTTGGGTTCGTAGCTCGCGCCGGCACGGGACGCGTCCCATTCTGGTTTGGAATACACTTGGGTCTGCGCTCTTCCCCATTGCGGTTGCGTTTACCCATAACGTAACCTTGATCACGGTTTTTGCAGGGATCAATGGAATATTCCAGGCCGGGTTGAACCTGGTATTCTTCGACGAGTTGATGAAAACCGTCCCCGCAGAATACAGTTCAACATTTGTGGCCCTGGCTCAAGGCCTTCAGTTTTTCTCGTCGGTTCTGTCCCCGCTGATAGCAACCGCGATTGGGGATGCATTCGGTTTTTGGGTGGCTCTGTCCATCTCCGGGGGAGTGCAGTTCATCGGCTTTTCGATGTTCTTATTCAATTGGCCAGCCATCAGGCTGCCGGTAAAATCGCCAACTTTAACTCAATAAATCCGGCGTGAGGTGCTCGGTGCAATTGGTATAAACCAGTGTGTTTTCTTCGCCATTAAAATCAAAACGTGAAATGCCGGTATTATTCAGATAGACCCAGATCGGCGGACGCTGATCCAACTCAAATACGGCTGCTACAAAATAATTAAAGAAAGCGGCGTGGCTGAAAAGGGCGATTCTATCCTCGGTTCCGCCGTGTTGCTCCAATAAAGAAGCCAATAAGCGTTTGGCGCGCAAAACCCGCTCCTCACGCGCCTCGATAGGGCGGTTCCACCAGCCGCTAGGGTTAAGCTCGGGCAGTACCAATCGGGTGGAGAGCGCCATTAATTCTTCCGGTGTCCTTCCGGGCTGCCCGATTAGTTCTCCACTCTCCTCATCTTCCAGGTAAATCCCCCCGCCCTCATGCGCATCCTCCAACCCGACCAGCGGCAGATCTATTTTTTCGGCAACTGCATTTCCTGTCAAAACTGCCCGCGCCATCAGGCTGGTGTAAATATGCGTCAAGGCTATCCTTCGCACATGGGTCTCGTCATAGAGGCTGACCGAGGCCGCCGCCTGACGGCTGACGATAAACTCAGCCAGCGCTTGCGACTGGCGCATTCCTAAATCGGTAATACCAGGGTCCGCGAAGCGTCCCAGGCTGCTGCCGGAATCGCTCCATTTCTGATTGTTTTCGGATTGTGCGTGGCGAATGAAATAAAG
>CALMGN010000147.1 GCA_937863605.1 uncultured Anaerolineaceae bacterium | reverse complement strand
ACAAGCGAGATTCTTCGCTGCCCGGAAAAGCACCGGGCGCTCAGAATGACATCTGTTTTGGCGCGCCTTGCAGGTGGGACACCAGCGCGAGCAAATCGCCACCATTCCGGGCAGCGATTGCCCATAAATTATCTGCCTGAATCCGCCCGCCAACTGGCTGAAACGCGATACAATCTGTGTCTAAACAACCCTAATTATTCAGGAGCGGTGGCGATGCAGGCACTTAAAGATCGTATTTTGAAAGAGGGGAAAAACCTTGGCGGCGGGATCCTCAAGGTTGACAATTTTATCAACCACCAGGTGGATGCGGTGCTGATGGACGCGTGCGGCGCAGAGCTGGCGCGGCGGTTTGCCAACAGCGGCGCAACCCGCATTTTGACGGCTGAAATCTCGGGCATTGCGCCGGCGATCATGACCGGACTGCACATGGGCTTGCCGGTGGTCTATGCGCGCAAGAGCAAGCCGATCACCATGCCGGACACGGTGTATTTGACGGTGGCCCCATCCCACACCCGCGGGCGTTCGGTCGAATTAATCGTCTCGCCGGAATTTCTGGGGCATGGTGAAAAAGTCCTGATCATCGACGACTTCCTGGCTTCAGGCGCAACCATTATGGGCTTGATTCGCCTGACCGAAGCGGCTGGCGCCAGCCTGGTGGGTGTGGGAGCGCTGATCGAGAAAACCTTTGAAGGCGGACGCGACGCATTAGGCTATTTAAATGTCCAGGTTGAATCGTTGGCCAGCATCGTCTCGATGCTCGAAGGCAAGATCGTATTTGCCCCATGACCGGCTCCATCGCCATCCTTGATTTTGGCTCGCAGTACTCGCAAATTATTGCCCGGCGGGTGCGCGAGGTGCAGGTTTATTGCGAGTTGTTCCCCTGGGATGCGCCAGCCGAAAAGGTTCAGTCCATCCAGCCGGCCGGTTACATTCTTTCCGGCGGGCCGAATTCGGTTTACGAAGACGGCGCGCCCTTCCTGCCGGCTTACGTATTGGATTCGGGCAAACCCGTCCTGGGGATTTGCTACGGTATGCAGGCTTTGACGCACGCTCTAGGCGGGCATGTTGCCCCGTCCAGTCAGCGTGAATACGGCTTTGCCTCCATCCAAACCATCCAAAATAATCCGCTGATTTCCTCCGGAACCCAGGATGTCTGGATGTCCCACGGCGACCGGATCGAATCGCCGCCGCCGGGCTTTGATATTCTGGCGCGCAGCGCCAACAGCCCGGTAGCCGCTATTGGCGACCTGGAGCAGCGGCGTTATGGCGTTCAATTCCACCCCGAGGTGCACCATACCCCGGGCGGCAAGGAGATGCTGCGCCGCTTTGCGCTGGAAATTTGCGGTTGCACCCCGGATTGGACGCCGGAATCGATCATCACCCAGTCCATCGGGCGCATTAAGGCGCAGGTTGGCGCTCAACGGGTGCTCTCGGCGGTCAGCGGCGGCGTGGATTCCAGCGTAGCCACCGCACTGGTGCAGCGCGCCGTTGGATCGCAGTTGGCGACCGTGTTTGTCGATACCGGCATGCTGCGCCAGGGCGAACGAGCGCAAGTTGAAGCCACCTTTGCATCCCGGCCGGGTGCTCAGCTGGTAGTCGTGGATGCCGTGGACACCTTCCTTGACGCGCTGCACGGCGTGGCGGATCCCGAACAAAAGCGTAAAATCATTGGCGAGACTTTCATCCGCATCTTTGAGCAGCAGGCGCGGTCATTAGGCGCGCCAAAGTTCCTGGTGCAAGGCACGATCTACCCGGATGTGATCGAATCAGCCGCGCCGGAACGCGGCAAAGCGCAGCGCATTAAAACCCACCACAACGTCGGCGGGCTGCCCGCGGACCTTTCTTTTGAACTGGTCGAACCGCTGCGCTATCTCTTTAAAGATGAAGTGCGGGCGGTGGGCGAGGCGCTGGGTCTGCCAGCCGAAATGGTCTGGCGGCAGCCCTTCCCGGGGCCGGGACTGGCCGTACGCTGCCTGGGCGAGATCACCCGCGAACGGTTGGAACGGTTGAGGGCAGCAGATGCCATTTTTACCAGTGAGTTGACCGCTGCCGGACTGCTTGGCCGCTCCACGTTGGACCGGCCGGATGGGATTTCGCAAGCCTTTGCGGTGCTGCTGCCGGTGCGCTCGGTGGGCGTGATGGGCGACCAGCGCACCTATCAGGAAGCCATTGCACTGCGGGCGGTGACTACTCAGGATTTTATGACCGCAGCCTGGGCGCCCTTGCCGCACGACCTGCTGGCGCGGGTGGCCGGAAGGATCGTTAATGAGGTGCAGGGCGTGAACCGGGTAGTGTATGACATTACCAGTAAACCGCCCGCGACCATTGAATGGGAATAAATTGGCTGTTGCGAGAGAGCGCTGGGCGATCTTTCCAGTGCAACCGTGGCAATCTGCGCTGGTGTAACGGTATGGCTGTAGCGGAAAATGATCACTATGGGTCAAGATGAAAGTCCTTTGGCTCTGCTTAAGACAGAATCCCCCGGTAGGCTGGCGCGGATTGCTTCGGTTCTCCTACAACGCATGTAATATCACGCCTGTTATTTCCAGATAGGGTAAAATCAATACCATGCTGCAGATACGGCGCTCACAACCTGGCCGTTTTCTATACGTATTAATCATCGCGATCATTCTGGGGGTCATGATTCCGTTTAACCACGCGTCGGCGCAGGATGCGACCGGTCAAGTGGTACTGACGGGTATCAACAGCGATTCCTTCCCGACTCTGGGGGTTCAGTTTGAGGCGTATGAACCGTTGGGCGGATTTATAACGGATCTGCAGACCGGGGATGTTACCATCCAGGAGAACGCCAAATCTCAGCCGGTCAGCAGTCTGGAATTGTTACAACCCGGAGTGCAGTTGACCATCGCCTTCAACTTATCGCCGGAGTTGAGCAACCGCTACGCCGGCGTGACCCGCATGGCGAACATCCTCGAACGCCTGGTGCAGTGGTCGCAGGTGCAGCCGGCCGGGTCAACCGACCAGATCAGTCTGGCGACCAACACCGGCCTGCAGTTGATCCGCAGCCAATCACGGCCTGAGTTTGAAACGGCGCTGTTTGACCTTGGCAAGATCGATTTACAGGCAGAGAAATCCAGCCTGAACGCGTTAACCCGCGCGGTTGACCTGGCAACCGATCCCAGTTCCGCGCAAACGATGAAAAGCGCCATCCTGTATATCACGCCGCTGCCAGGCGCAGCCGCGCTCGCGGCGCTGCCCAACCTGGCAGAACGAGCGCTCCACCAAAACGCGCCTATTTATGTCTGGCTGGTGGGGTCAGCTTCAGCGCCGGCTTCATTTCCAGAGCTTTTCACGCCGCTTGAAGACCTGGCTCTCAAGAGCGGCGGGTCGCTCTTCCTGTACACCGGTCTAGAAACGCTGCCGGACCCGGACGGCTATTTGAATCCGCGCCGCTATCTCTACCGGGCGACCTATGATTCGAAGATTAAGGCCGGCGGCTCATACGACGTCAGCCTGGAAATTAATCGCGGCGACCTGCATTTGTCCTCGGCGTCACGCCCGGTGTTTGTGAATGTGCTGCCGCCTAACCCGATTTTCCTTTCCCCGCCTTCGAAAATCGAACGTGTTTGGCAAAAAGCAGCTGATTCCGACGAAGAGACTTTGCAACCTGCTAGCGCAGTGATTCAGATTGTAATTGAATTTAGTGACGGTCACCAACGGCCGTTAAAAGCCACCCGCCTGTTTGTGGACGGCGCGCTGATGGTTGAAAATACCCGGGAGCCGTTCAACACGTTCACCTGGGACCTGGCGGGTTACCAGGCTGACGGTCGGCATATGCTGAACGTGGAAGTCGAGGACAACCTCGGGCTGATCCGCCGCAGCATCGATACACCGGTGGATGTGTCGGTTGAACTCGCCCGAACTAACCTGTTTAAATCGATTTTAAGCAGCGATCATCTGCTCGTTTTTGGTGGAGTCCTGGCTGCCGGGGTGGTCCTGGTATTGGCACTGGGCCTGGTAGGCCGCCGCGCCCATCAAAACAGCCCTGCCAGCCGCAGGGCGCGCGAAGATCCGCTCACGCAACCTGTCACCCCGCGCAAGGATAATGGCAAACCGGCTGCCCCAACCTCATCCGTTGACCGCCCGACCTGGCCGCGCTATGCGGTCGGAAGTCTTTCATCGGCCCCAGCCTGGTTGCTGCGCGTTCCGGACACAGGTGGATTATCCGCCACGCCGGAAAGCCGCATTTCACCGTCTTCCAATCCAGCCAGCGCCATTCCGCTGTCGCGCCGCGAAACGCGCCTCGGTAGTGACGCTCAAGCTGCCAATTACAAATTGAGTTCTCCAACGGTCAGCCCGCTGCATACGCGTATTTTACAGACTGCCGAGGGCGGCTTCCTGATCCAGGATGCCGGTTCGGTGGCTGGAACCTGGGTCAACTACGCACCAGTCCCGGCACAGGGCGTGCTGCTGCGCCATGGTGACCTGGTGCAAATTGGCAAGGTTGCTTTCCGTTTTGAGTTGGCGAATCCGCCTGAAGAACGCCAGCCGCGCATCACCAACCGTCAGGAGCCGCTATGAGACGGGTACACCGCTCCCACCTGCCGGTACTGGCGCTGACGCACCCGGGCATGCGCGGCAAGAACAATGAGGACCGTTACGGCGTTACCGCCTTCCGGCTGGAGGACGCCAACCGCACCCCCGCACTGCTGGCGGTGCTGTGTGACGGGATCGGCGGTCACCGTGCAGGGGAAGTAGCTGCTGAAATCGCGGTCAACCGGATTAGTTCGGTCGTGGCTGAAAAGGGAGACCGCTTGCCGCCGACGGATGTGCTCCAAAGCGCTATCGTGACTGCCAGCCAGGCCATTTACCAGCAGGCGCAGTCTAACCACCATCAAGAAGGCATGGGCGCGACCTGTGCCTGCGCGTTCATTATCGACCACCGCCTTTATCTGACCAATGTTGGCGACTCGCGCGCTTATTTATTGCGCGGAGATGAAATCCGCCAACTGTCCACGGACCATACCTGGATTCAGGAGGCGATCGAAAAGGGGGTCCTCACTCCGGAGCAGGCCCAAGGCCACCCTAACACGCATGTCATTCGGCGTTTTCTGGGTTCTCCGCAGCCGCCAGAGGTTGACCTGCGCATCCACCTTTCAGACGATGAAGATGATGCGACTGCCCGGGCCAACCAGGGGATGCAATTGAAGGGTGGAGATCTGCTGCTGCTGTGCTCTGACGGTCTCACCGACCTGGTGGCTGACGAAGAAATCGCGAATGCGCTGCTCCACCAACCGCTGCAGGAAGCTGCTGACGGATTGGTCGAGCTGGCCAACCTGCGCGGCGGGCATGACAATATCACCCTGATCACCATTCAAGTACCGCAAAACCCGCAGGGCAAGCGCCGCTCGCCGGCAGCCTGGCTATTGGTGGGGATTCTGGTGATGCTGCTGGTAGGGTTGGCGACGGCAGTCTGGGCTGGCGGTTTTCTTGACAAGCGCGCGCTGCCTACCTCCCTGCCGACGCCCACCGTGCGTGTCACTTTGGAACTGCCCGGCAGCCGGGTAACTCAACCCAGCCCGCTGCCGCTTCCGACCAGCACCTTTCCCCCGCTGCCAACCGCAGTGCTAACCCCCAGCGCTACGGCCCCAATTTCTTCGGCTGCCACACTGACACCCTGGCCAACCAACACCCGGCAGCCGTAAATTGAACACTACCCAAACCCTCCCCGACAACTACACCTACAGCGCTGGATTAATTATGAAAGACCGCGGCATGCTGTTGAAGCTGAACATCGCGGGTTTCTTTCTGTTGGTGCTGTTTGGGTGGTTGTTCACAGCGGCCGCGGTTACCTTGCGCCCTGAGGACGCTGACACTTTCCTGCTGTTGAAATGGGAAGGGGTGAGCGGCGTCTTGACCATCATTATCGTGCTGGCGCTGATGTTTGTCACCATTGTGATTCACGAAGCCATCCATGGTTTGGGATTTATCCTGCTGGCCAAAGCCCGTCCAACTTTTGCGTTCCGCGGCGTTTATGCCTATGCCGCCGCCCCGGAATGGTACATCCCGCGTAACCCGTACCTGGCGATCGGTCTGGCGCCGTTGGTGGTGATCAGCCTGGTTGGCGTGGCGTTGATGGCGGTCGTCCCGGCTGCCTGGATTGCGCCGTTGGTGCTGATGTGTGTGGTGAATGCTTCTGGCGCGGTCGGCGACCTGTGGGTGGCGGTATTATTGCTGCGCCAACCGCCGGAGGCGCTTTCCAACGACACGGGGGATGAAATTAAGATCTATATACCCACGCGTAACCGCGTAGCGCATGACTTTTAATTGAGTATTCTCATTAAAATAGTCTCCCTTGCGAATCTTTTTAAAAGGTGTAA
>CALMGN010000146.1 GCA_937863605.1 uncultured Anaerolineaceae bacterium | reverse complement strand
CAATCCGACCTACCTTTGCAGACCATGTTGTTCATGCATCATCCTGTATAATGGTTACAGTAAACTAAATGGTCGATTCTGCCAGTTGACTTTTGATTCCCATCTTGCTATACTTTATCTGGTTATGTGGTCATTACCAGTTGACGAAAACAACTGAACTTCAACCCCCATGACATATCAAAATCCCCCACCCCCGCTTGTGCCTGACGACGAAATTCGGCAGATCGTGCAGCGCGTGCTAAACCAGGCTATGGGCATCAAGCAGGCAACTGAGCCGGCAGCCCAAACCCCGGCAGCAGGCACTGCGCCCGCAGCCCAAACCGCTGCCAGCCGCGTGGTTGCCATTGGCGCTGACCACGGCGGTTTCGAACTTAAAGAAACGCTCAAAAAAGATCTCAACGAAGGCGGGTATGAGGTCATCGACGTTGGCACCACCAGCAAGGAAGCGGTGGATTACCCTGATTTTGCCCACACAGTAGCGCAGCTGGTTGCCAGCGGCAAAGCCTGGCGCGGCGTGATGATCGATGGCGCCGGCATTGGCTCGTGCATGGTAGCCAACAAGGTGCCGGGTGTGCGGGCTGCCATGGCGTATGACTATGCCAGCGCTTCCAACAGCCGCGAGCACAATGACGCCAATGTGCTCACCCTGGGCGCCGGATTGATCGGCGTAGCCCTGGCGAGGCAGATCCTCAAGGTCTGGTTGACCACCGAATTCGGCGGCGGACGCCACCAAAAGCGAATTGACAAGATTATTGCCGTAGAGAAGCAGTACGGGAAGTAGAGGGTAGCGATGCTGCCGGATATGCAAAAGGTAGAGCAACTGGTTGAAATTATCACGCGTGAAGTGTTGATCGCCATGATGGAACAGCAGCACATGGATGCTCCTCATAATGGCGAGCAGTGTAAATTCACCTGCGCTGACGGTCTGTGCGTAAAAATGTGCTTCGACCGCGCCGGGCAGGTGGTTTCTGCCGGTGCTGAGCGGCTGACTTCGACTCTGGGCGTGATCCCTGACGACATCAGCCTGGCCAAGATGATCGATCACACCCTGCTCAAAGCCGATGCCACGCCTGACCAAATCGCCCAGTTGTGCTACGAGGCGCGCAAATACGGGTTTGCCTCGGTATGCATCAACCCCACCTGGGTGCCGTTGTGCGCCAAACTGCTGCAGGGCTCCGACGTCAAAGTCTGCACGGTGATCGGCTTTCCGCTGGGCGCCACCGCTCCGGACGTGAAAGTTTTCGAGACGCAAAATGCGCTGCATCAGGGCGCCAATGAGATCGATATGGTGCTCAATATCGGCGCGCTCAAGGCACGCGATCTGGAACTGGTAGCCCGTGACATCCGCGGGGTAGTTAAAACCGCCCACGCGCGCGGCGCGCTGGTTAAGGTAATCCTCGAGACCTCGCTGCTCAACGATGAAGAAAAAGTATTAGCCTCTTTGATCAGCAAACAGGCCGAGGCCGACTTTGTCAAGACTTCCACCGGTTTTTCCACCGGCGGCGCCACCGTGCACGATGTGACCCTTATGCGGCGGGTGATCGGACCGGAGATGGGCGTCAAAGCCTCGGGCGGGGTACGCACCTACGAGGAAGCCGAGGCGATGGTCAAAGCCGGAGCAACCCGCATTGGCGCCAGCGCTGGCATCAAGATTATTCAGGGACCCAAAGAAGACGCAGCTCAAACACCTGCCGCTGCCGCTGCACCGGTCCAGGCTGCCAAAAGTTATTAGGACGGAGCGAAACCATGCTTATTGCGAAAGTCATCGGCACGACCGTCGCCACCATCAAGGACGAGAAGTTAATCGGACGCAAGCTGCTGATCTGCCGCCCGACAGATGAACACGGGGATCCGTCCGGCAAACCGTACGTCGCCATCGACAGTGTGGATGCCGGTATCGGCGACCTGGTGTTGACCGCTGCGGGCTCGTCAGCCCGGCAAACGAATATTACCAAAGACACGCCGGTTGATGCGGTCATCATGGCGGTCATCGATTCCCTTGAGGTTGGCGGTGCGGTTGTTTTCCGCAAATCCGCCTAGACGGTGGATCGCATGAGAGGATCCCGGTTTGATGGATAAAGATCTTTCCTCCATTCAAGAAGCGCGCGATCTGGCGTCTGCCGCCTACGATGCCTGGCTAAAATGGCGCACGGCCTCTCAGGCGGAGGTCGACCGCGTCTGCGCCGCCATGGCGGAAGCCGGCTACCATGCCTCCGAGCGTTTGGGACGTCTGGCGGTGGAAGAAACCGGTTTCGGCGTTCCGGCTCACAAGAAGATCAAGAACGAGTTCGCCTCGCGCGTAGTGTGGGAGAGCATCCGCGATGTAGTGACCGTAGGCGTCATCCGCCACGACCCTGAACGCCGCCTGTACGAAATTGCCTGGCCAATGGGCGTGATCGTTGCGCTGGTGCCGTCCACCAACCCGACCTCGACGGCATTTTTCAAAATTCTGGCAGCAGTCAAGGCACGCAACGCCATTGTGGTGGCGCCCCACCCGTCAGCCGTGCGCTGCACCTGCGATGCCACCCAGACCATGGCGCTGGCAGCCGAGAGCGCCGGCGCGCCTAAGGGGCTGATCTCCTGCATGACGCAAGTCTCGCTGCCGGGTACCCAGGAACTGATGACCCACCGGCGCACTGCCTTGATCCTGGCAACCGGCGGCTCGCCGATGGTGCGCGCGGCGCATTCCACCGGAAAACCGGCTTACGGCGTGGGTCCGGGCAACGTTCCGGTGTACGTCGATCGCAGCGCTGACATTGAAAAGGCAGCCCGTTACATCGTCGCCAGCAAAGCCTTCGACAATTCCACCATTTGCGCCACCGAACAAGCGGTCATTGCCGACCGGCCAATTGCTTCCCGCCTGGCCGACCGGATGCGTGCTGAAGGCGCCTATTTCACCAATGAGCAGGAGACTGAGGCGCTGCGGCGGACGGTATTCAACCCGGATGGCGGCATGAACACAGCGCTGGTGGGCAAGTCAGCCGACTACGTGGCAGGTTACGCCGGGTTCCAAATCCCGCGCGGCATGCGCATCCTGGTTACCCCGTTGACAAAGGTGGGCAAAGACGAGCCGCTTTCACACGAAAAGCTGACCACCGTACTGGCCTGGTATGTAGTGGACGGCTGGGAAGAGGGCTGCGACACCTCGATTGCCATGATCGATACTGGCGGACGCGGGCATACGCAGATCATTCATGCCACCGATGAACGCGTAATCATGGCGTTTGGGTTGGAGAAACCCGTTTTCCGTATTTTGGTCAACACGATGGGCACGCTGGGAGCGATCGGCTATACCTCTGGCGTGGCGCCTTCGATGACGCTGGGGTCTGGCGGGGTTGGCGGCGCCATCACCGGCGATAATATTACCGTCACCCATTTGCTTAATGTAAAAAGGCTGGCGTACGAGACGATCGCACCGCCGCCCGAGGCCTTCGCGCCCGGCGAGCCCGCTCAGGGTCCGTCCCCGGCCGAAGTTGAACGCCTGGTGCGCCAGGTGCTGGAAGAAATTTTGCAGAAGAAGAATCCCTTTTAACCCATTTTTGTTCCATGAAAGGAATCACCACAATGGCTTTAGACACCTCACTTATCGCTTTAGGAATGGTTGAGACCCGCGGTTTGATCGGCGCGGTCGAAGCCGCCGATGCCATGGTCAAGGCAGCCAATGTTGTCTTGATCGGCTCGGAATACGTTGGCGGCGGCTACGTGACCGTCATGGTGCGCGGCGACGTTGGCGCGGTAAAAGCTGCCACGGACGCTGGCGCTGCCGCGGCCAAGCGCGTTGGCGAACTGGTATCGGTGCATGTCATCCCAAGACCGCATGTTGACGTCGAGATGATCCTGCCGAAGGCCAGCAAGGGTGCTTTTGGCGGCCGGGCAACCGAACCCAAAGAAAAGTAAGATCCCGCTGGCCGGGTGATCCGGCCGGGATTGCGCCCGGAGCCGGCAGCTGGTTGAGCCGGCGTCCGAGCGGCATCTTTCGCATCCCGTCTGCGCTGCTGCGCGTGAGCTGACCTGGTTACACGCCCGGACTGCGACCTCATGATTGGAGGCCTGTATGGCTGATGAATTCTCGCTGCGTTGTTATTGTTTTCTGGACCGTATGCAAGCCCAATATGCCGCCTTTGTCGGCACCATCACCCAGGGCGACCTGCCGATCGAAGGCATGGCAGCGCTGTACGTCGAAATGGCGCCGGGAAACGAAGTCTTCCGCGTGGTCGATATCGCCGTCAAGGCAACGGAGGCTCGCCCGGGCGCGCAGATTGTGGAGCGCGAATTTGGCATGTTCGAGGTGCATTCGCCCAACCAGGCGGCTGTGATCGAAGCTGGCGAGGTGGTGCTGGAGCGGCTGGGGCTGCGGGTCGAAGACCGCATCCGACCGCAGGTGGCTTCCACCCAGGTGATCACCCGCATCGACCCGTACCAGGCGCAGTTGATCAACCGCTTCCGGCGCGGCAGCATGCTGGTGCCCGGCGAAACCCTGCTGGTACTGGAGTGCGCCCCGGCGGCCTACATCAACTACGCCTGTAATGAGGCCGAGAAAAAAGCCAGCATCAAACTGGTGCATGTGTCTTCGGTCGGGCGTTTTGGCCGCATGTGGCTCTCTGGCAGCGAGGCCGAAATTCAAACTGCTAAAAACGCAGCTATCCAGGCGCTCGAAAGCCTGGCCGGACGCGAAGGCGCGTAACAGCGGCCTGGCCGCGGTGGAGGTAAGATGGCAAAAGAGTTTTATACCGAAAGAGATATCGAAGACCTGTGGAAGCGCGGCGTCATGTCGCTTGAACTCAGCGACAACATTGTGCTGACCGAACTGGCCTATGAGAAGGCCAACCGTCTGGGCATGAAGCTGGTACAGCCGACCTCGGGCAACCCGCCCAGCGCCCCGGTGAGGCCATATTTGTCGCCTGCCAAGCCAATCCCGACCGCCGCGGATGCAGCTGCCTACCTGCCCAAGATGGAAAGCCCGGCAGGACTAAAATCAGGCGAGCTTGACCTGCAGCAGCGCATCAAGAACGCGGTCATGGCGCGCATGGGTCCGCAGATCGATCCTAAGCTGCTGGATTCGATCATTCAGCGCGTGCTGGCGAGCACAGGGTTAAAGTAACGGATGCTGCTTGGCAGGGTCGTGGGTTCGGCGGTTTGCACCATCAAGTATCCCGGCACTGAGGGGGTTAAACTGCTGGTTGTTCAGCCGCTCGATAAGCTGCTGGAGCCAGTAGGCGGACTACAGGTAGCCGCGGATGTGGTACAGGCCGGTCCGGGCGATCTATGCGTCATGGTGCGCTCGCGCGAGGCTGCCCTGGCGATGACGGATGTAAAGTTTGTGCCGGTTGATCTGGCGCTGGTCGGAATTGTGGATGAACTGGCGGTGCAGCCGGTGGATAGCGGGGAGTTGATCATGCGCCGCGGTTGGAATCCGTTTTATGGAAAGGCGGGGGAATGATTCTGGCCCGCGTGGTTGGCACGGTTGTGACGACCATCAGCCATCCGGCGTTCAAACACCGCCGCCTGCTGGTGGTGCAGCCGCTGGGTTTGGAAGGCGAGCCGCCCGATGCCGATTTTATTGCCCTGGATAATACCCAGGCCGGGGTTGGCGACGTGGTGCTGGTCAACCGCGA
>CALMGN010000145.1 GCA_937863605.1 uncultured Anaerolineaceae bacterium | reverse complement strand
AGGGGTCGACCCGCGTGTCGACCCGGGCCGGGATGGAACCCGGCCCGTACAGCCGCCCTACCGTCTAATAATTCTCGATGTGTAATGGTATTCAATCAGCCCTTTTAGGAGATGGTCTGAAAATCCAGGCGAAGGAAATAAAAAGATGCTGAAGATTCCTTCAGCATCTTTTAACTAAATGTTTATAAGCTCTATTTAGTGGCTAGGATTTCGACAGCATAGCCGGATGAATCAAATCCAAAACCATGGATCGAAGATCCAGTTGTGTCCGGCGCTACAAAGGTTGCCCAATATCCTGCAGCCGTGGTGAATTCGAACGTAGACCCTATGACGGTTCCAGTGACATTCCTAGTAATTCCAATGGAATAAACAATCGTACCATTTACTGATGTCCCATCCTGAGTAAGGATCATAGTGAATGTATAAGCAAGATTACCTACTAAACCACTGGCTCCGGTCCAAGTCCCGGTCACATCTGCGAATACGCGTACAGGTGCGCAATCTTCCCCGTAGGTCATTCCAAGCATACCGGGAATCGGGTCACCGGGATTCACATCTCCATGGTTAAGGTGTGAATCATAAGCGTTATCACTGATGTTGATGAGGATAAATGCACCTGAATCTTTATCAAGGTGGCATACAGGTACCTTGCTTGCCGCCGCTGAGACACTCGTTGATGGCACCAACGCAAACAACAACGCCAAAATAACAATTACACCAAAATATTTCTGTGCTTTCATGATTTCCTCCCCTAAATTTGATTGAAAGAATCGGATTGAAACTGTTTGTCTTGCTTGCCACGATTTTCTTCTATTTTCCCCCTTCCTTCTGGTTAACTAAAAAAACCAGTCACAGGCGTGGCCGGTTTCGCTATTTGGCTCCCCAGGATGGTTCCCCCTTGTTGGCAGGATAAGCGACCAATCCCCTTCCCTGGTTCGTAGCCTCCACAGTTTATTCTTGGTATTTAATTGATTTTATTATACACACAAAGCCAACAAATGTTTTTTAGAATTTTGATAGGAATGTCAGGATTACGGTAGTACATTCGTTACATATTAGGTACCCTCGCCTAATCATAATTCTGTGTTTCTGAGAGGTAGGGTGCGTTCCGATTGTGAACGCACCGATCTCGTTTCCGCTTTTGCACGGTCGAACACACCCTACAAAAACCATTAGTCCAATCGCGCCGGTCTCCCGACCGAGCGCGTTGACTGACCGAAGGTCTTTAGACTGCCTGGGGCAGGTCGGGAGACCTTGCCCCATCTCAGCACGGTCCCCCGCTCCTTACAGGCCGTTTCGCGATCGCAATCATGATTTAAGCATATCTGCCTGATTCATCTCAATAAAATACTAGTAATGCGATGTAAAAAGTCTTATTATGTTAATCAACATATCCAATCGATCATTCACATCCATGGAGCGTATATAATGGTTGCTTTTCGCAAACGGCTGCTGCTCGGTCTTTCTTTCGCCATCCTGGCGATATTGTTCTTCCTCGGGCCAGATTTATCCAACATGCTCAAGGGTACTCGCCCGGCGACGGTCAGCGCCCAGCAAGCCTGCGTGGTGCTGAGCGACCCGAAAAACCTGCCGTCACCGGTTCTGATCAATTTTGATACCCTGCCCAATGCCACGGTCATCGGGACCAGCTACAAGCCGTCGTTCGGGGTCACTTTCGAGGACAGCCGGCTGACTCGGGCGATCATTTACG
>CALMGN010000144.1 GCA_937863605.1 uncultured Anaerolineaceae bacterium | reverse complement strand
TGGCTGCCTTCCAGCGCGTGCCGCGTCACCTGTTCCTCCCGCCGCCGCTGCGCAGCCACGCCTATGAGGACCGCCCGCTGCCGATTGGCAAAAGCCAAACCATCTCCCAGCCGTATATTGTAGCGTTGATGACCTCATTGCTGAATTTGGCCGGGGAAGAAAAGGTACTGGAAATTGGCACCGGTTCGGGATATCAGGCGGCCATCCTTTCCGAGATGGCACAGACCGTCCACAGCATTGAACGCCACCAGGAGCTGGCGGATGCTGCCCGCGCCCGGCTAGTGCGTCTGGGTTACTACAATGTGCAGGTGCATTGCGCTGACGGCTCGTCAGGTTGGCGAGAGGCGGCACCCTACCAGGCCATTATCGTGACGGCTGCGGCCGCAGTCGCTCCGAAACCACTGCTCGATCAATTGGCGGAAGGCGGCCGGCTGGTGCTGCCGGTGGGCGGGAGTCAGAGGCAGGTGCTGCAGTTATGGACGCGCGAATCAGGCCGGTTGGACTTCCAGGACATGCTGCCGGTCAGTTTTGTGCCACTGCGCGGTGAATTTGGCTGGAGCGAGGACGATTGGGAACAGAGTGTTGAAGAGGAATAGCTGGCGCAATTAAAAGGGATGGTAGGCAAACCAGCGGCGGATCATTTCCACCTGGAAATGAAATAAACCGTTCTCTTCTTCCACCAGATCGCGTTTAAGTGACAGAGCCAGGTTGGCCTCAAAATTTTCCGGGAAATGGACAGCCCATTCATCGCGGGAGATGGCTGCTTCCGGTCCAAGGCTGGCCAGATGGTCGAGCATGGCAGCAGTCTGCGGGTTGATTTGCGGTCCGCGCACATCGACAAAAAAGAAACTGTTGCTGGAGAGTGTGCGGTTGGCTGCTTCTTCCACATCCCTTACCGTGACCAAATAGCGTTTATGGCTCGGCTGCTCGTTCTTGAGCATTACCAGCTCGTAGCAAATAGATTGCACCAGATGCGGATGGCCACGGGTCAAATACAAGATGTGCTGGCTGGCGGCTGGCACATACGTCAGTTGAAAATTTTTCACCGGGTTTTCAATCAGGCGCATTGTTTCGGTCGGGGCGAGGCGGCCCATTTTGACAACCTGGGCATTGAAAAGGAAGGTTGACCAGGCGCTAATTTCATCCAGCGTGTGCGAGCCGACCAACAGCAGCTTAAAATTCGGCCGGTGTTGGATCACAAAACGGGCCAGCCCCAGGTACTCTTCGACCTGAAACCTTGTGTCCTGCAGGATGGTCTCAAAGGCCTCGAACTCATCTACCATTAACAAAATGACAGCTTCGTTCCCGGCAAGAATTTTTTCTGACTGATCGATCCAGCGGCTAACCAAGGCAAAGGGGCTGTGGTTTTCCTGGCGATCGATCGCCGGCAGCTGCAAGCCGCGCTGGCGCTGCGCCTCGGAACGGATTTCATTGACAACATGGAAATACAGGTCCTGCGGATGGATGTATCCTGCCAATCCCTGCCCGTCAAGAAAGACACTGATAATGGTACTTGGCAAGTAGTGACCCAGATTGAGCAGCAGCGAGGTTTTCCCCATGCGCCGCTGGCCATACAGGTGCAGGGGAGGGCGGTTTGGACCTAACAGCAAGCTTTCCAGTCGCGCCATGATATCGGCTCGGCCGACGAATACCTCTTGCTGATCATTTAATGGCATCCCGCAGATATAAGGGTTGGCAATTTCATGCTGGTAGCTGGCCTCGCGCGCCAGCTGCTCGATTTGGTTTTCAATAATCCGGTCCCAGGCGGCGGTTACCCTGGTAAAGCGTGTGGAACGCGCCAAAGGGGAAAGGATTAACTCCCGCTGGAACAAATTCAGCTCATTGCGCACCCGCCCTAGCGCCAGACGCGTCTGATATACCGAGGATTGGTTAAGTGCACTTTCAACATCATGGCTCATCTGGGCAAAGGGTCTGAGCAGAGCAGAAATCTGGCTATCCGAGAAATTCCATTGCACCAGGCGTGATACTCCCGCGATGGATTGCAAATCCTCATAACATTCCAGTGTGCGGGCTAATAATTCAATTTCGGTTGCCTGCAGTGCGCGCCGTTGCGGGGAATCGGCAAATTTTAGTTTGCTCATTTCAAACCCCACTGGGTCGCGTTCCGCCTGGAGGAGCAAATAATCTTCCAAACCTGGCCAGACTAGAAACTGGCCTTCTTCGAAGAAGGCGGCGTGCATCTTGAAATATTTCAATGGACTGGCATTCGACCGGCTGTCCAGGGTGTAGAGCAAATTATTCCAGATCGCGATAAAGGGCAGGGTGATTATGGGCCGCCAGATGGAAAAGGTCAGCCCTGCCAGGGTCACCATCAACGCCCGGGCAATATTAATGGGGTTATAGGTGTATCCAATCACCAGGTAGCGCGACAGTATCACCCAACTGACACCTACGACCAAAGCAGCAGCCATTGCGCCTGCCTGCGGGCCGCCGACCATATCTGCCATAAGCCAGGTCGCGGTAAAAAATAAACACATCAACATCCCACCACTGAGCGCAGCGGATATCAGGAAAATGGGAGTGTTTTCAATCGAGATAAAAAATAGAAAATAACTGACACTGATAACGAGACCCCCAAGTGCCCCGAATGGCAGGACGTCGATTAACCGCATGTTGGAACGAACCTTGAGGATGACGGATTCGATGAGCATGTAAAGGATCCCGGCTGCCGCGGTGATGATCGACGCAAAACGGGCTGGTAATGGCATCGCGCCTGGAGCACCGGTGGACACGCCGAACAAGTCGCCTGAGACAATGTTGAGGCCAATGACAATAAGCAGCGCTGCGGCCAATATTCCAGTGAGCAACCCGACTAACTCGCGGCTGTTGAACCGGCGGGCTGTTCGCCGCGCCTGGTTGAGCATCACACTCCCGGTCAGGCCGCCAGCGATAGACACGGGGATAAACATATAATCGGTTTGGCGCGCCAGTAAACCGATTCCCAGACCGATCGCACTGCCAAAGACAAAAGCCGAGCTGGCGCTCGATTTCATGGCCATGACCGGTGGGATGATGATCGAATAGCCAAGGGTAAGCCACAGACTTTGAATCAGGGCGGGTTGCGGAATTTTTAACAGTGTCAGAATAATCGCAACAACGGCAACATTGATCAGCACCATCAGTAGATAATTTTTAAACAAGAATTGCAACAATACCGGATTCCGCCGCTGCTCCGAGGTTAAAGTAAAGTATGAAAACTCAGTGGGCAGGGTGGAATCAATCTGGTCAAGCGCATGGCGCCAGGCAGACGGTTTTACCAGCAGCCAGAAGCCGATATGCAGCGGGGTGGAAGAGAAAAGCCGGGAAACAGCCGTCCCTGCAGCAGTCTGGCTCATGATTGAGGTTCCAACAAATGGCGGTATGGCATAATGTTGGCCAGAGCGTCTTCCTTCCAAGCATCGCTAGAGGTTCGTTCCTCCAGGGCGACCAGCCGTGTACTGCAAAGAATTTGTAGGAGTGCTGGCCACCGGCCGCTGGTTTGCAAGATCCAATCGACATCAGCCGATGGGAAGGGTGTTGGACTGGATCCGATGAGCTCGAACGCCTCTTCGGGAGTGAGCGGCCCCAGGGTGAGGTTATGGCCAAAAATATTCAAGAATGGCGACGGCCGGCCGTGGTCAATGGCCAACAGGGCCGGGTTGCGCTGCGCTGCCAGGATGAGTGCCAGGCGTCCTTCGGTCAAATTGCTCACCAGCGAGCGCAGCGACCACCAGAATTGCTGGGTAAACTCCGGGTTGGTAAAGGCAATTTGAATCTCGTCCAGCAAAATCACGGTGGGTTGCGTGAGGTAGCGGGTGAAAATATCAACAAACTGGACCAGGTCGCAAGAAGTTGGCGCCGGAAATCCCAGGGCGCGCAGGACAAAGGTCATGAAGCCCTCGCGGGTACACACCCGCGGGTCTTGAAAATCGATATATAGCCAGTGATACTGGCCAGGCTGAGCAAGCCAGTCCGTAGTCTGGCCGGGGCGCAGCGCGGAGGGGGTGGTGCGGGTGATTTTGCGAAGATAATGCAGCAGCGAGGTTTTGCCGCTGCGCTGCGCCCCAATGATGGCCACATTTTGCATCGTCTGGCCTTTTAGCGCATTAAAAATGTATCTTAGTTCGCGCGCGCGCCCGAAAAATAGGTGCGGCTGGAGTATGGGCGGTCCCACAATAAAAGCAGATTGAGGCTTGACCTCTGATTCAAGTCTTTCATCGTCCACATCGTTGCTGCCCATCAGCTGCCGGCTGAGGTGATCGGGAGTGGGATGGCCAGCGTACTCCAGGTAGGCGTGAAGATCAACCTCGTTTTCCCAGCCGTTGCGGCGGGCAATGACGCGGGCTAAATTTTCAACATCCTCCAATTTCGATGGTGCACGGCGGTGGTAGATCCAATACTGAATAGCGCTGCCGCCCTGCCGACCTAGCGCGTAGCCTAATTCATCGTACACAATCTGTTTGGTTTTGTTGTCCAGATATGCAATGCGGTCAATGGCGCGCAGTAGCAGGTCTGAAGCTTTTGAATCTACCCGTTTCATATCGGATTAGTAGTAATTATCGGAGTAAATTTAGAGTACTACTATATACTCTTTAGAGTGAACACTTAGTATATTATACATACTTATTTGATCGTACGCATTTTTTCTACAAACAATCCTGCTGAGGTTGACCCGAGGGGATCGCTCAGTGGAAATAACTCTGGCGTAAGGGGATTAGGCCGGAGTTATTTCTTTAATTGCAGCCGGGTTTTCTTGCTAGAAACGAACGAATATCGAGGGGTTGTCTGAAAAGAATAAATTTGTCCTTGTAGCGGCACGGGGGTACGTTTTCGACACGCCATAATTTGAAAGTCACGGTGCCCGTACCGATGAAGGATGGTTTATTCGCCGCCGTCACCTTCGGGTGTTGGCAAAACCGTTCCCGGACCGTACTCATAGATGGCGCGCCAGGGCTGATAGCGCGTGTTGACCTGGTCGCTGAAGTACACCTGACCGTTGCGGTAAACTGTGCGGGTCACATGGACATCTGCTCCGCGGGCTTCGTAATCCACTTGCTTTATCTTGCCTTCCGGCAGATCCGGGTTTTCTTTGTAAAGCGGCTCTGGCGGTTCAACCACGTTGATCGGTCCGGTGGTATCCCATTCCACGCTGCGTCCGTCGGAGGTGGAATAGAACTTCCAGGTAATGCTGCTGGCGGCCGGGTTGACATACGTTTCCATCAGCAGCCAGTAGGGTGTGTCGTTGGTGAACTTGAAATCGACCAGCGGCACATAAACTGTGGCATCCAGGCCGGCTAAATTTTGATTGATTTTGTTACCGGCAACCTTTTCGTAGTAATAGACGCGGTAGGCGTGCGGGTTGCGCTCGGCAATCGGGAAGCCGCCGAAGAAGGCGGTGCGGAAAAGCGTGGTGCTTACCTGGCAAACGCCGCCGCCTACGCCTACCACGGTCTGGTCGCCGACAATGATCAATGCTTCTGCGTAGCCATTATCCAGGCTGATATCGGTCAACTGGCTGGCCATGGAGAAAGTCTCGCCGGGGGCAATCAGCAGTCCATGGAAACTCTTGGCGGCGGTAGTAATATTCTGCACACGCTCCGGGCTGGAGCCGTAGAAGTAGGAGCTCTGTACGCTGACAGCTTCCGTGATGCCCAGGTCGGCGGCTGTGGTGGTATCCATGGCTTGCGGGTTGGTCGTGTCGAAAATCAGCGGGATGTCGTGCTGGCCGTTGGTTAACCCTGCCTGAATGGCAGTCAGTGAGGACTGCACATTGAGCTGCCGGCCGATCACCGCATTTTGGAGCAGATCCAGTTGGCGGGTATCATCATTGAAAATGAAGCGTGCATTCTGGGCGAAGGTTTGCAGGTTGGGCGCCAGGCTGCTGAGATATTGGATCAGCATTTCGGAGCTAATCCCAACCTTGTAAGCCTCGGTATCGCCGTCGCGTACCCGCTCAATGGCCAGCATTCCAGCCAGGGTGGCGGGTTCGATAACCCAAGGCGCACCGTCAGCGGCTAGGCCTTCGGGCATGGTCAACGTGAGGGGTTGGCTGAGGATGCCGCGGGCGATTTGGGCCTGTACGGACGGATCTAAAATAACCGGCGGCGTTTCTTTGATCACCAGCGGGACGATGCCGTCCTGGAGTGTCTGGACCTGGATGGACAGCGCGGATAGCGAGGCATCGATATCGAGGGTGCGGCCAATTTCGCCGGAGCGAACAATCACCTCCGTGCCCTGGACGCCTAAATTGGCTTCCACCACCGGGCGGTCAATTTGCCCGGCGAGCACGGACAAATACTGGCGCGCCAGGCGCTGGTCGAACACCAGAGCTGGGGCTACATTGGTGCCGTCGAACCAGCCCTCAAATTGAGAGCTCAACCGGCTGATCAAACTACCCGAGCGGCCGTACTCAAAGGCTGCGGCAGCCGAAGCGCCCGGGTCAAGAAACAGGCCCACTTCCCGGGGAGTCACCAACCAGACGTTCTCGCCGTCCTGGAGCAAAATTTTGCCGGTTTCAGGGAAAGCGATGCGGTTTTTGATCTCGCCGGCGGCATCGGCAGGAGACATTCCGCCGATTGGAACGCCAGCCACAGCCACGCCGGGATAGATGCGGCCTCCGAACCAGAATTGAAAACCGGCAACGAATAAAGCAACCATTAAAAAGAAAGCGGCGAACCCGAGCACCAGTGATAACAAAATGTGATCGACCAGAGGGCGTTTTTGCGTTAGAGGTGAATAAACAGCTGTTCTCATAATCCTCCTATTATAATGCGTGCACCAAAAATGCCAATAATGGGTTCGTTTAACCGGTTTAGGAAACTCATTGTAATAAAAGGAAAGACGCTCAATGAATGGGGGAAGTTCCAGGCGAGATTCGGAAATATGTCAGACAAACTGGAAGCAATATTGAATATTGGTCCATGAATCCCTTGACAAGGGTTGTCGGTGGTGTATAATACCGCCCGTTGCCAGTAACAAGGCAGCCCGGTTAGCCGGACACGGCGGACCGATAACAAACGAGGAGCTACTTCCGTAAGGAAACGTCTGGGAACAGGGCAGAAATTGAAAGCCCCAAACCCTTGACAACCTGCCTGAAATTCAGTAAAATTGAATTTCCAAACTGTGAAGTGATCTTGCCTCGTGCAGATCAATAACAATTGAAAACAGGTTGGCAGCAAGGTGACCAGGCCTGACAAGGACGTCGAGATGATGCGCCGGTGTTGACCAGAACTGCAAGAACGGGAAAACATCGGCATTTTATCGCCTGCCCTTGACAGAGAAAAGCCAGGTGAGTAAAATCTGGCCCTTGGAAGCAAGCGGAACCTTAACAACTGAAGAGTGATAGGAAACAAGCCAAAAAGTAATGAGTTTCGTCAAATTCCGTAAACTAACACCTGAATAAGGTGAAAATTTAGCGGAGAGTTTGATCCTGGCTCAGGATGAACGCTGGCGGCGTGCCTAATACATGCAAGTCGAACGGAGATTGTAGCAATACATTCTTAGTGGCGAACGGGTGAGTAACGCGTTGGTGACCTGCCCCGAAGTGTGGGATAACAGCCCGAAAGGGTTGCTAATACCGCATGTGGTTTTTCGGATTAGATGCCGGATTTCTAAAGGAGAAATTCGCTTCGGGAGGGGCCTGCGTCCCATCAGCTAGTTGGTAGGGTAAAAGCCTACCAAGGCGATGACGGGTAGGGGACCTGAGAGGGTGACCCCCCACAATGGAACTGAAACACGGTCCATACACCTACGGGTGGCAGCAGTAGGGAATATTGGTTAATGGGCGAAAGCCTGAACCAGCAACGCCGCGTGTGCGATGACGGCCTTCGGGTTGTAAAGCACTTTTTGAGGGGATGAGGAAGGACAGTACCCTCAGAATAAGTCTCGGCTAACTACGTGCCAGCAGCCGCGGTAACACGTAGGAGACTAGCGTTATTCGGATTTACTGGGCGTAAAGCGCGTGCAGGCGGTTCGGTTAGTTGGATGTGAAAGCTCCTGGCTTAACTGGGAGAGGTCGTTCAATACTGCCGGACTTGAGAGTGGTAGAGGGAGATGGAATTCCGGGTGTAGTGGTAAAATGCGTAGATATCCGGAAGAACACCAGTGGCGAAAGCGGTCTCCTGGACCATTTCTGACGCTCAGACGCGAAAGCTAGGGTAGCAAACGGGATTAGAGACCCCGGTAGTCCTAGCTGTAAACGATGTAGACTTGGCGTTGGAGGGGTTAAATCCTTCAGTGCCGAAGCAAACGCGATAAGTCTACCGCCTGGGGACTACGGCCGCAAGGTTAAAACTCAAAGGAATTGACGGGGCCCCGCACAAGCAGCGGAGCGTGTGGTTTAATTCGATGATACACGAAGAACCTTACCAGGGTTTGACATGCTAGTGGTAGGGATCCGAAAGGTGACCGACCCCTCGGGGAGCTAGCACAGGTGCTGCATGGCTGTCGTCAGCTCGTGTCGTGAGATGTTCGGTTAAGTCCGCTAACGAGCGCAACCCTTGCTGTGTGTTACATGTGTCACACGGGACTGCCGGTCTTAAACCGGAGGAAGGTGGGGATGACGTCAAGTCAGCATGGCCTTTATGTCCTGGGCTACACACACGCTACAATGGCCGGTACAATAGGTTGCGAAGCCGCGAGGCGGAGCCAATCCTCAAAGCCGGCCTCAGTTCAGATTGCAGGCTGCAACCCGCCTGCATGAAGATGGAGTTGCTAGTAACCGCAGGTCAGCTATACTGCGGTGAATACGTTCCCGGGGCTTGTACACACCGCCCGTCACGTCATGGGAGCTGGTAACACCTGAAGCCGGTAGCCTAACCGCAAGGAGGGCGCCGTCGAAGGTGGGGCTGGTGACTGGGACGAAGTCGTAACAAGGTAGGTGTACCGGAAGGTGCGCCTGGATCACCTCCTTTCTAAGGATATCTGAGCGACCCTCTTAGGAGGAAAGCTCTAGAGCCCTTAGCTCAAAATCCTTTTTGCCAACGGTACGGCAAAAGGTCGAAACTTTGCTCTTTTAGTAAGTTTCCTATCACTTCTCAGTTGTCAAGGTTTCCATTAACATCGATGAGGGCCTTTAGCTCAGTTGGTTAGAGCGCGCCTCTGATAAGGGCGAGGTCTCAGGTTCGAGCCCTGAAAGGCCCACCTGCGTCCAGGATCCGGGGATGTAGCTTAGCTGGGAGAGCGCCGCCTTTGCACGGCGGAGGTCAGGGGTTCGAATCCCCTCATCTCCACTGACTAAGCAAGTCAAATGGAGTGTGTGTGGTAAGAAGTAAACGGCAGCAAGACTGAAAAAAGAACAGGCAACACCGCTAAGCGCTTCAACGGCCCGGCGGTAAGCCGGGTCGCCGTGTGTCTTAACAAATGAGGGAAGTTGAAGGGCGCTGAGCGCTCCTGACTCCTAACGGAAGTGAGGATCGCCCCGCGCTGGTCAACAGCGCAACTTGCACCTTAAGAATCGAATAGTATGTGTAGGCCCAAAAGAAAGTTATAACAATTTCGAACTAAAGAGTTCTGAATTCTCCGCATCACGTGCGGAAGCTACTAAGGGCTTACGGTGAATGCCTTGGCGCTAAGTGCCGATGAAGGACGTGGGTCACTGCGATAAGCCTCGGGAAGCCGTGAACAGGCGTTGATCCGGGGATTTCCGAATGGAGAAATCCGCTGTTGCGAACCAACAGCATCCCATACTGAACACATAGGTATGTGGAGGGGAACCTGGTGAACTGAAACATCTAAGTAACCAGAGGAAAAGAGAGTATTCCCTGAGTAGTGGCGAGCGAAAAGGGAGCAGCCCAAACCATCACTTGTGATGGGGTTGTAGGGCCTGGCATATAGGAGTTACAAAGCAGATCGTTAGTGGAATGGTGTGGGACAGCCAGCCATAGAGGGTAATAGCCCCGTACGCGAAAACGATTTGCCTCCTGCTAGGTACCTGAGTACTGCCGGGCACGCTAATCCGGCAGGAATCTGGGGAGTCCACTCTCCAAGGCTAAATACACTTGGCGACCGATAGTGAACAAGTACCGTGAGGGAAAGGTGAAAAGTACCCCGTTGAGGGGAGTGAAATAGAACCTGAAACCGTAAGCTTACAAGCAGTTGGAGGGCTAATAGTGGGTCGGTGCCCCGGAGAAATTCGGGTGCGCGCCACTACGCCTGACAGCGTGCCTCTTGGAGAATGAGCCTGCGAGTTAATCTTTGTGGCGAGGTTAAGGGAGTAACACCCGGAGCCGTAGCGAAAGCGAGTCTGAATAGGGCGTTCAGTCGCAAGGATTAGACCCGAAACTGGGTGAGCTACCCATGACCAGGGTGAAGCGAGTTTAACCGCTCGTGGAGGCCCGAACCTACTAATGTTGCAAAATTAGGGGATGAGTTGTGGGTAGAGGTGATATGCCAAACGAACCCAGAGATAGCTGGTTCTCCCCGAAATAGCTTTAGGGCTAGCGCCATGCGTTCAGTACCGGAGGTAGAGCACTGAATGGACTAGGGGGCTTAGAGCTTACCAACTCCAATCAAACTCCGAATGCCGGTACTCCAGAGCATGGTAGTCGGACTACGGGTGATGAGATTCGTGGTCAAAAGGGAAACAGCCCAGATCATCGGCTAAGGTCCCAAAATTCAAGCTGAGTGGGAAACGATGTGGGGTTACTTGAACAACCAGGAGGTTGGCTTAGAAGCAGCCACCCTTTAAAGAGTGCGTAATAGCTCACTGGTCAAGTGATCCTGCGCGGAAAACTTAACGGGGCTAAGCTTGATACCGAAGCCATGGGCTTCAGCGTAAGCTGGAGCGGTAGGGGAGCGTTCTGTTTGCAGTGAAGGTCGACCGTAAGGACGGCTGGAGCGGACAGAAGTGAGAATGCAGGCATGAGTAGCGTAAAATACGTGAGAACCGTATTCGCCGTATGTCTAAGGTTTCCGACGCCAGGTCATTCCGCGTCGGGTTAGTCGGGTCCTTAGCCGAGGCCGAAAGGCGTAGGTGATGGACATCCGGTCAACATTCCGGAACCACTTGAGTTGAGTGATGGAGGGACGCAGCGAGGTAGGCCAGCCTGCGATTGGTTGTGCAGGTGCATGATGCGTCAGGCGTTGAGGTCTGTAGGAAAATCCGCAGACTGAGCTGAGACATCGTGACGAGCCTCTAAGGCATAAGTGAGTTGAGCCTTGCTGCCGAGAAAAGCTTCTAAACGTTGAAACTCGAGTGCCCGTACCGCAAACCGACACTGGTAGACGGGTAGAATATACCAAGGCGAACGGGAGAACC
>CALMGN010000143.1 GCA_937863605.1 uncultured Anaerolineaceae bacterium | reverse complement strand
CATGTTATGGCTGCTGATCGGGTAATGAGATGGAAAAATTAGCCAAAGGCCTGGTGGTGATTTTGATCCTGCTGGCGGCAGCTGTGCCGCTGGTTGGCAAACTGATCACGACCCGGGCCGAGACGATCGAACTGCGGGCGCGCATGCCGGAGAATGGCGGCTGGTCGCAGGACGTCATTAATGGCCAGGTCAATGTGCCCATCAAACTGCGCATGACCTCGGACGATGTGGTACACAGCTTTGCGTTGGGGCAAAGCAGCTTGCCGTCCGTGGAAATCTTCCCCGGCAAGTTCAGTGAGACCGAACTGACCTTCGACCAGCCCGGCGAATATACCTTCTACTGCACCCGCTGGTGCGGGGACAACCACTGGCGGATGCGCGGTACGATCATCATCACGGGTCCGTCCACAGGTGTCCAGCCGACCAGCTTCCCGCCGCTTTTTCTCCGGCTCGGCCTGGACCTGGACGCCCCGCACCTGGCAGGAGTCCTCCCGGCGAACCGGCCGAATGCCGCGCAGGGAAAGGAGTTGGCAAATTTTCTGCCAGCAATGTTAACCGATGGCCTGACTGTGTGGTCGAACAGCCCAGAATCGCTTTGGGAAGGTTTGCAGGCTGACACAAAGACGGAAGTTTTGGATGATCAACAGGTATGGGACATGGTTGCCTGGGGGCTGAGTCTGCAGGGCGGCTCCGATTGGCTGGTGCAAGGCCGCGAACTATATACCCAGAACTGTCTGGCGTGCCACGGCGAAAGCGGCCAGGGCGACGGCGTAATGGTGCGCGACCTGCCGCCGATGAACGATGACAAAATGGGCCGCGAGGCCACTCGTCCGCCTGATTTTTCGAACCCGGCGGTGCTGCTGGGTGCCAGTCCGGCTTTATTGGAGGGCAAAATCATCCGTGGAGGAATGGGCACAGGCATGCCATACTGGGGCAACATATTCACGAGCGAACAAATTCGCAGCCTGGTGCTGTATCTGTATACATTCCAGTTGGATTTGGAGGTAATACCATGAGTTCAAGGTTGAAAAAGCGGCAGGCAAAAAAGACTGCCAGCTGGCCATTGTGGCTGGCGCTGGCGGGGATGGTGATTCTGGCTGCCGGGGTTGCATTGGCAGTTAAGGGGGGTAGTAAATCTGCGCCGGGAGTAACCGGCGCCCCAGCGCTGGCTGTAGACCAGCAACGGATCGACTATGGCGAAGTCAAGCTGGGGTCGGTGATCACTACCCGGGTGCAGGTGACCAATGTCGGGGATCAACCGCTGCGGTTTACCGATAACCCGTATGTCGAACTCGTTGAGGGGTGTTGACCGCCGAACGCAACCATCGGTTCGATGGTTCTCAAGCCAGGTCAAAGCACTTTTGTCACCATGGAATATTCGATGCACGGGAATATGGGCGGTCTGCATAATTTCAGTTTGCACCTGCCCACCAATGACTCCGCGCAACCGGATATGATCGTAACCGTGCTTTCGGATTGGGTGGAGTAGATAGTTTAAAACTGCAGGGGAAAGCACTGCACTTCCCATGTATCTCGATAATCGCGAACGCCTTCCGTGATCGATAGGTTGTCAACCTCACCCATCCCGTCCCATGCTTGGGGCGGGCTTATTCTTAATCGGGTGTTTTTGCGCCGCATCGGCGCAAAAACACCCGAAATTCATTTAATCCCCGCTCCCCGAAAGATTCAAGGTCTGTAAAAATCAAACCACTTTCGGGGAGCGGGGGTAGGGGGTGAGGGGCAAAACCGCATTGGTCAGCCTGGCAATGGACGCCAACTGCTAAGCAATTGATTTCAAACAAGACGGTATCTACGTCCTTACCCTCACCACCGACACGGAGACGAACTGCGCTCCCCTACAAGTCTATGTAAATATTAAAATTTACTTTTATCATCCCGCCCATTATAATCAGCGTATGTCAGAATCTAAGGTACGAGTAATACTGGCGGATGACCACGCGGTGGTGCGGGCAGGCATCCGCCAATTCTTGGAACGCAGCGGTCAAATTCAAGTGCTGGCGGAGGCAGGTAATGGCCGGCATGCCTGCCAGCTGGTTGGCCAGCAGCCGCCGGATGTGGCCGTGCTGGATGTCCAAATGCCGGAAATGAGCGGCATCGAGGTTACGCGCTGGATTCACGCCAACCACCCGTCAGTGGGTGTGCTGGTGCTGACCGCCTATGACGACGAGCCATACGTCCAGGCGGTGCTGCGGGCCGGTGCGAACGGCTATGTGCTCAAGACCGCCAGCCCGGAAGAGATTGTGCGCGCCGTTTTAGA
>CALMGN010000142.1 GCA_937863605.1 uncultured Anaerolineaceae bacterium | reverse complement strand
AGCTTGCCCACGCAAAATGCAATTTTGCGCTCCATTCTGCCCGGCATGCGGGCGGATTGACCCTACAAATCGTTTCATACCTCGTAGGGAGGGACCCGGGTGTCCGCCCGGGTTGGGTCTCCACCGGATAACCGGGTCGACACATGGGTCGACCCCTACAAATTAATTTCCATCCTGTCGGGCTTCAACCGCTCCCTGAGCCTGTCGAAGGGTCGTAGGGTAAGCTGTTAGCTTGCCCACGCAAAATGCAATTTTGCGCTCCATTCTGCCCGGCATGCGGGCGGGTCGACCCCTACCAATTAATTTCCATCGCCTGGGAGACAATTCTCCGCCCGACTTTCATGCCGCCGCTTCTTATTGTATGATAGGCATACCATGACAACCGCGGACTTGCTGCGATCGGAATACGGCTGGAAGATCTCTGGCACATTCAACGAAACGCACCTGGCAGTGCTGCTGATGGCGGCGCAAGACCTGACCGCCTTCGCCGAAGCCCAGGCGCCTGGCAGCGGCCAATCCTGGATGCGGCGCTGGCTGTCGCCGGTTCATTTCCACCTGGGCGGGCTGCCGCAATGGGTTACCACCCGCCTTGCGGGGCATGAAATGTCGGTGGTGTTTCCCCGGCTTGATATCTGGCTGAACGCCAATTTTCTCACCCTGCCCAACCCGCGCCATCATATCGTCCACGAACTGGCGCACGTGCTGGATAATCACCTGAGTACCAGGGCGCTGCCGGCCGCTATTTTCGGCGGCGGTCCGGCTGACCGGTTGGTGCGCGAAATGGGCGGCACGCCGCGCGGGCTGCGCTTTTCAAACGGCGCCTGCGGCATTCCACCCGTCAACCAGTGGGCCGTGGCCGCCGGCGGCGGTTACGGCAATCACGCCAGCGCCGAGTATTTCGCCGAAGCGCTCGCCTGGTCGGTTTATTACCCGCTTAACCTGCCCACCCCGACGATTGTCAACTGGTTGAAAGCCAATGTTTTTCTAGCGGTCCGATAGGAAACAATAATGGAAGACCTCCCCCTCACCCACTCGCAAATTTTTGCCAATCAGGTGCTGCCGCAATTGTTTCACGGCGCGCCAGCCCAATTATGGAAATATCTAAACCGCGACGGGACGCAATTCCTCAATTTTTACTGGAATGCAGCCGGCGAAAAACTGCATCGCGGCGCCCGCGCCAGTTCCTTCGGTTTGAATTACACTGCCGAGGAGCCTGCGCCGCGAATGTACACGGCAGTGATCACCCTGCCGACCCCAAAGGTTGCCGGGGAAGCTTATTACGCCGCCCTGGTGTACCGCCCCGACCGGCGCATCCTGCTGGTCTCGGACATGACCCGCGTGTTTACGCTGGAACTCACCGATCCCGCTGTGGAGGGCGGTCAGCCCGGCACCCGCCTGGTGCAATGGACCATGCACCTCCAGCGGATCGAGTACCCGGACATCCTGGACGGCCGCGCCGCGTCCTTCCTCAAAGCGGTGTTGCAGCACCTCGACGACTAGCGGGTCATGTATACCCTTCCCCACCCTTGACAGGCAACAAGCTCTGGATATAATTAGCCGCGCTAATAATTAGCACTACTAAGTAATCCCACAGGATTCCCCATGAGCACGATTGCTCCTCCCATTGACCACAGCGCCGTTGACGCGGACTCCGCCGAGTTATACGAGTTGGCTTACCAGCTCAGTCTCCTGGCGCGCCGGCAAAT
>CALMGN010000141.1 GCA_937863605.1 uncultured Anaerolineaceae bacterium | reverse complement strand
TCCAGGCGAATGGCGTTGTTGGGATCAGGTTGTTCCATGGGCTACGTCCGGTAGGCGAACTCTTTGGATTTATAGGAAAAGATGACCCATCCGACCACCAGCACCACCAGAGAAAAGGCTACCGCCGGGACCAAATCCGCGGAAGGCGGCAGTTTCCCGTCAGAAACGGCGTAGCGGAACAATTTCACGAAATAATACATGGGGTTAAGTTTAAATACCCACAGAAGCCCGTCTGGGACTATCGTTTCAGGATAAATAATGGGGGTCAGGTACATCCAGGCGGCCAGGATGATCTGGTACATTTCAACCACGTCCGGGAAGTAAATGCCCATTGCGGACAATAACAACCCGACGCCCAATGAAAATGCGAACAGGAGCACGAGCACGAGCGGGAAGGTGATTACGGTCCAGGGCAGGCGTTTTTCGATCACCAGGATGATCGCTAAAAGCGGAACCAGCGAAAACATCCAATTTACTACGCCGGTGAACATAGATGAGATGGCAAAGGTGGCGCGCGGGATGTAAATGCGTTGAAATAAACCGCCGCCCCAAACCAGGCTGTTCATGCAGGCGGTGGTGGTTTGCGAGAAAAAATTCCAGACAATCAGGCCGCTTAAAACAAAGGTCGAGTAGCTGCCAGCGGTCTCGAAGCGGAATATTTTTGAAAAGGCGAAGGTGAGCACCAACATCATGCCCAGCGGGTTGAGCATCGTCCAGGCAATGCCCAGCACTGAGCGTTTGTAACGTGTTAAAATATCACGACGGGTTAATTGATAAATTAACTCGCGGTACTTAAACGCCTCACGCAATTCATCAATTGCGGGGGATATCCTGGATGCGCTGTCGTAAATGGTCTGGTCTGAGTTCATTTGGAATTTTTAGGCGGGTTCATTCGTTTCTTATTTTACTTTGATATATTTCAATTCGTAGTATTGCGAATCTCGAAAACCCATACCGCATCCTGGTGGTAAATGGGAAGGTAATAACCGCTCGCGATTAATTCAGCTGGATTCAGAACGATACTCCCACCGCTATTTACCCCGCCATTTTTTTGACCGATAAAAGCATAGTTTATTCCTCTTGCCTTCAATTCAGCAAGAAAGTCTGGATGGGTAAATCCTTTGCTTTCAGCTAATAATCGCAAATAATTGACGGATTGCGCGTATTCCGGGTTTGGACCTTGCTCAGTTCCATAAAGCATGGGTGGCGCGCTGGTTTGCCTACCAGTTAGCGTTGGTAACCACCAGCCGGCATCTGACCCAACTAACGTTGATCCCCCATAAGCCAAAAAAGAATTAACCAGTATTCGAGCATCGTCTGGAAGGTTATCTCGGATCCAGCCCGCGGCTCTCAGGTCAGCCCGGGTAGCCAGCGCATAGGTGTCGGGTTGAACGTCCAGGAGCCGGCTCTTACCCGCAGCCAGTGAAATTGCAATAATTAGGATCGCAATTGCCGCGTGGGTTAGCTTTGGCCACTTTTCATAAGGTTTTTCAATCAGCCATCCAACCGCTGCGCCAATAAAAATGCCCGCAGGGATATACATTGCGATAAAAACCGCAAAGTTGCTGATTGCTCCGGTCCCCGGCAGACCGAGTATGGCGGGATTGGCGAGCAGCAATATTACAAGCCACCAACCCAGCATAATTCCACCCCCCTTTTCTTTTCGCCACAGGCTATAGATGATCGCCAGCAGAAGAATCAGCCATAATAAAGCCGGCATGTAATTGGTAAAGTACCCGATAGAATTGTATTGTTGGGTAAAATCACCCACGCTGCCGGCAGGAGTAGCAACTTGTTGGGACATGTGGTTAAACAGACGCCCGCCATAGATCTTTAGGAACCATGGCAGGATAAACAGCGCACCGGCGCCTCCGGCTGTACCCCAAAGGGCAGCCTGTGACCGCCAATTGTCTTTTCGGGTGTAGGTAATCATCAAGATCGGCACAAGCGCCAGGAAGAAAACAGCAACGCGGTAATGATTTAAAGCCAGTCCGGCTGCCAGGAACCCGATTAGGATGGCTTCCTTGAGACTGTAGGTTGCATTTTCCGCCGCCTCCCAGGTTGCCAGGATCAGGAATGGTAATACAACCTGACCCGCTAACTGTGTATAACGGCTCCAGTTAACATAAAACATGGGCAAGAAAGAGATTAAACCAGCCACAACCAGAGCAACGATTCCAGCCCAACGATTTCGCTTTGCCATTTTCCAAGCCAGCCCGTAAATGGCGATTACCGCAAAAATGTTCATTAATTGCCCAACGACCAGGGTCGCTTCTGGCGATGGCATCCTGGTTAACCAGGCGAACACCGCAATCGCCGAATGAAATCCGAAGTGATAGTTCATCGATAACATTTCGGCATAGGGGCGCCATGAATCAAACAGCCCGCCATTATCAAGCATTAACTGTGCGATCATCGTGTGGTGGATTGTGTCGCCCCACATGGGCAGAGGTAATGCGCGAATTGCCCAGAGGCGGATGAAAATAATTACAAAAATGACAACCGCGCTGGTAATCGTTGGAATGTCATTGACCTTAAATGGATGCTTGAGCGAGAATTTTGGCAGGAGCCGACCAGCCTTGAACCAACGAACCATCAGGTAAATTACACCAACCGCCCCGGGTAGGATTGCATAATACACCCCTAATTGAAGTTTTATAATCCGGGTAAAGAGCATCAAGAGCGGGTAGAGGGATACACTGATTGCGACCGCCCCGGAAACCTTGACCAATAACGGCCAATCCGAGGCGTTTTTTCGGAATAACAAAAGCAGCCCGTAACCAGGTATAAGGAAAAGGTAGATTCCAGCTAAAAGCCATAAAAACCAGGTTGATCCCTGGCGGATCAGCCCCCACGCCAATTTCAGGGGGTCAAATAAAGGTACGAACGTGAGTTGGGCTGATACCGGATCGTTATTTTGATACAGAGCGCCATCCGCATATGTGTTCAATTCGGCGGTTCCGACGCCAATCGGTTCCTGGGAATCGGACGTAATCTCGATGTAATAATCGCGCAAGTAGGAGGTTAATGGTGAATCAAGATCGATCGTATAGTAACCGCTTTCACCCAATGGCTCGAGTTTGAGGCTGCCAGTCGAAACGAGATTATTTTTAGTTGGAGAATCGTAAACGGATAAAAATAAATTCGCCTCCGTGGCATTTTGGGTTACGAGGTAAAAGCGGATTCCAGTCAGACCGTTTTGACGACTGGTAAAAGTTTGTCCGATGGATGTTTCTGATGTTATGGCGTATTGTGTTTGGGTCAGACTGCTTTGACCCTGGGATGCGATGGGCGAGCATGCAGATAAAACCAGGATAATTGGTATTATCCCAATGAGTAGGGCTGTGGACCATTTAATCATATGAATGTCACGTATAATGGCTTTGTGAGGTTGAATACAGGCATAAGTATATCTTAATTGCAGATTGGGTTTATAAACCCCTGAAATATTGTCCGACTTCTTCGTACTTGCGATGTATAGAATTATCCCTTATTAATTAGATGCTCCCATCCATAACCCCTTGGTCCTCCCCCCCCATCCTCATCATCACCGGCGCAAAGGGCGACACGCGCCGCTACCGGGCGTTCCACCTGTACCAGCAGCTGCGCATGGCGGGCGTGGAAGCATCCACATTCCACATATCCGATGCCAGGGCGTCGGCGCAGGCGGAGAAATGTGGCGTGCTGGTATTACACCGTGTCCCCAATGACTCGATTGTGGCCCGGCTGATCGATTCCGTCCGGCGCCGTTCCGGTCTGGTGCTGGTTGACCACGATGACCTCATTTTTGATCCGGCCGCCTTCCAGTGGATCGACAGTCCGGATTTCCAGGACCCGATTCGCGCGCAGCTCTACCAGCAGGAAATGCTCCGCCAGCAGCGCACCGTCCAGCTTAGCGACGCGGTCATCACATCCACCGATTATCTGGCTGAGACCGTGCGTCAGATAGGCAAACCTGCCTGGGTGCACCGCAATGCTGCCAATCAGGAAATGCTCGAAATTTCTACCCGGGCCTTCGGGCAAAAACGGCAGCCGGACGGCAAATACGTGATTGGCTATGCCAGCGGAACACCGACCCACAACCGCGACTTTGCGATGATCGCTCCAGCCTTAATGGAAACCTTGAATTTGAATCCTCGGGCAGAATTGTGGATCATCGGGCATCTTGACCTGGATCCCGCCTGGCAGCCGTTCAAGGATCGCGTTCGCAGCTTCAAACCGGTGCCCTGGCGTGATCTGCCGTTCTGGCTGGCTAAAATTGACGTGAACCTGGCACCATTGGTGCTCGACAATCCGTTTTCACAATCCAAAAGCGAGATCAAATTCATGGAAGCGGCGCTGGTGGGGGTACCGACGATTGCAAGCCCGACCGATGCTTTTACATTCGCCATTCGTTCGGGTGAAAACGGGTTGCTGGCGCTCAGCCTGCAGGATTGGCATGCTGGACTGGAGGCTCTGGCTGACCCAACCCAGCGGACAGACATGGGTGAAATGGCTCGTAAAGGTGTGCTAGCGCAGTACACCCCTCAAATCCGATCGCAGCAAATAGTGGATCTGTTGAACCAAATCGCTAGCTACTGTGGGAGCACAGACCAATGGCAGGTACTTGCCATTCCCACGGGGCCACTGGAACAGTATAATTGGCCTGCAGCCTGGGAGGCTGGCCCGTCCCTTGTGAAAATGGGGGTATATTCATTACAATCCCGGGGGATATTGACTTTGCTCAAACAACTCTGGATCACGCTGCGGCGCTTTACTGCTCGTTGGATCCCGTACCGGTAACACCTTATGGATCTTTCGATTTGCATCGTTTCCTTTAACACCCGCGACTTGCTGCGGGGTTGTTTAAATTCTCTGCTTTCCAGCGCCACTCGTTATTCTTATGAAGTGATTATTACGGATAACGGTTCCAGCGATGGCAGTCAGGAAATGCTGGCTGCAGAGTTCCCGCGGGTACAGGTCATTTACAATGATTCCAACCAGGGGTACACCCGACCGATGAACCAGGCGCTGCAGGCCGGTGTTGGGCGCTATTTAATGCAATTGAACCCGGACACACTGATGCACCCGGGGTTGATCGACTCGCTGTTAGATTATATGGATGCCAGTCCGCAGGTGGGTATTTGCACGCCAAAGGTGCTCAACAGCGACGGGACGCTGCAAAAACAGTGCCGCCGCTCTGCTGCCCGCCCATGGGATGCTGTTTCGTACGTTCTGGGACTATCCCGGCTGTTTCCCGGCAGCCGCTTCTTTGGCCGCTACCTGATGGAGTATTTACCCGAAAACCAGATCGCCGAGGTTGAGGCGGTTTCGGGCTCGTGCATGCTCATCCGCCGTGCGGTCATTGACCAGATCGGCTACCTGGACGAGCAGTTTTTTGCTTACCAGGAAGACACCGAATTCTGTTTTCGGGCGCGTAAAGCTGGTTGGAAAATATTCTACATGCCCCAGGCGCAGATCACTCACTATGGCGGGTTAGGCGGTTCGCGTTTCGTCCCCTACCGCGGGATATTCGCCTGGCACCGTTCCTTCTTCTTGTATTACCGCAAGCACCTGGCGCGCGAATACTTCTTCCTGATCAATTGGCTCATTTACCTGGGGATCGGCTTAAAATTGTTATTGGCTTTGTTGATTAACGCCCTGCGGAAAGAAAAAATCGTCGGGACGAAAAAGCCTTAGCGTTTTACCGCCCCGACCTCCACAGCAACCATCTCCACCAACTCGTCCAAATGTGCCGCCACCGCCGGGGTAAGTCCCAGCGCGGTCTCGATGCTTTCGGGCTGTATCCCCAGCACGACCACTTTTGGCGGGTAGATATCCGTCAGGCGCGCGGTGAAGAGCAGCTCCGGCAGGCCGATTTCGTGCGGCGACGTCTTGAGCGCCAGGTAAGCCGGTACCTGGTCACCCTCCATGCGAGCGATACTGCCAGGCGCTTTGCCTAGTTTGGCAGCATCGATGATGACCAAATGATCCACGCCCTCCAAAAATTGGAGGAGATCCAGGCCGCAGGTGCCCCCATCCACAACCTGGACCTCCTCGGGCAGTGTGTACTGTTCTTGCAGCCGTTGGATGGCATGAATGCCTACCCCGTCATCCGTAAGGAGCAGGTTGCCAACCCCAAGTATTAAGGTTTTCATCATTTACCGCTAATCCGCCACGATGACTCTCGTGATTTCCTTTCCTTCCGGGTCCAGCACATGCACTGCGCAGGCCATGCACGGGTCGAACGAGTGCACGGTGCGCAGAATTTCGACCGGCTGGTTCGGGTCAGCCACCGGAGTACCGACCAGGGCAGCTTCGTAAGCGCCAGGCACGCCGTGGGCGTCCCGCGGAGAGCCATTCCAGGTAGAGGGAACAATAGCCTGGTAATTGGCGATCTTGCCATCCTTGATGTGTATCCAGTGTCCGAGCGCACCGCGCGGAGCTTCGGTCCAGCCCCAGCCCATGGCTTCAGCCGGCCAGGTGGACGGGTCCCAGTGGTCATTTTCGTGGATGCGCAGATCGCCAGTGGCGATATTGGCAGCCAGTTCGTTTGTCCAGGTGGCCAACTGTTCCGCCAGCACCACGGTCTCGACGCAGCGGGCGGCGACGCGTCCGAGGGTTGAGAACAGAACCGTGGCGGGAGCATTCAGCTTGGTCAACACCGCATCCACCCAGAATTTAACCCGTTCGTGACCCGAGGCATAGGCGATCAACATGCGCGCCAGCGGGCCGACTTCCATCGACTTGTCTTCATAGCGCGGTGACTTAAGCCAGGAGTACTTGCCTTCGACCTCGAGGAACTCGTAGGGCGGTTTGGGGCCGGTGTAATTCGGGTTGGTTTGACCTTCCGCCGGGTGCAAACCCTTGGACTCGTCGTCGTACTTGTACCAGGAGTGCGTGACATATTCAGTGATGCTGGCTGGATCAAGCGGGTGCACAGTACTCAAATCGCGGTCAAGGATCACGCCCCGCGGGATGAACAGGTCGCTGGCTTTATTGGGATCAAAATCGTCGATCAGCGGGAAGTCGCCGTAGGACATAAAGTTGCCCAGACCCTCGCCCACGGTGGTCCAGTCCAGGTAGAAGGGAGCCACAGCCAGCACATCCGGCAGATAGACTTTTTCGACGAATTCTTTGGCTTTAGCGAACAACGAATGCAAATGGGCAATCTTGTCGGCATTAATCGCAACCTGGCTGTTGGGGTCCACCGGTATGGACATGCCGCCCACCAGGTAGGTTTGCAGGTGCGGGTTCTTGGCGCCCAGAATCGCATGCGCCTTGATCACCTCGCGCTGCCAGTCCAGGGCTTCCAGGTAGTGCGCCACCGCCATCAAGTTGGCTTCAGGCGGCAGCTTATAGGCCGGGTGCCCCCAGTAGGCGTTGCCGAACGGGCCCAGCTGACCGCTGGAGACATACAGTTTGAGCTTATCCTGCACACCCTTGAAGTAATCCGCACTCGATTTGCTCCAATCCGAGATAGATTGAGCTAATTCAGAAGTGGCTTGCGGATCGGCATCCAATGCGCTGACGATATCCACCCAATCCAGCGCATGCAGGTGATAGAAATGAACGACATGATCCTGAACATATTGAATAGCTTCGATAATGTTGCGGATCAAACGGGCATTGGTTGGGATTTTGATCCCGAGGGCATCTTCGACAGCTCGCACGGAGCTGAGTGCGTGTACAGTCGTTCAAACACCGCAGATGCGCTGTGTAAAGGTCCACGCTTCGCGTGGATCCCTCCCTTGCAGGATGGTCTCGATCCCGCGGAACATGGTACTGCTGCTCCAGGCTTTGGTAACCTGGCCGCCATCCACTTCCACTTCAATGCGCAAGTGGCCTTCAATGCGGGTGATCGGGTCAATAGCGATCTTGGTCATGAGGTCTCTCCTTCATTAGGATGGATGAATTACAAGCGTTTTACGGCTTTGGGGGTAGGCTCGGGGAACATTGGCAGGAAGCGCACCGCAGCATCAAACATAATCAACCCGAGGCAGGTCAGGCCGACGGTCACCGCCAGCTCCTGCCAGGACGGCAGGTAGAAGGAACCGTCCATGAAGATCAGCGCAGCGTTGACCCGGTTGAGGATCAGCCCGCCCATGGTGAAGAAAGCGCCCCAGGTGATTCCGTGCACATCGTTGCGCGTGTTCGGATCGCTGAAGTAGAGGATTGGCACTAACACACCGCCCACCATTTCTATGATAAACATTACGGCAGGCGCCCCGCCCTGTAACAGGTACAAGTATTTCCCGGTGATGAATAACTCAGCCAGGCGTATCACGAAGTAGATGCCCAATACCCAGGGAATGCCCTTGACTAATTTACTCAGCATCTTGATCTCGAACGGGTAGCCGTAGGTGCGCGAGGAGTGGAAAGACTCGAACACGGTCATGGCCAACCCCGCGGCAATGGCGGTCAGGTAGAAATATAACGGGAACAGCCGCGAATAAAACAGCGGGTGAATCTTGTCGGGCAGGATGGTCAGCATGGTTCCCAGGGTGGATTGGTGCATGGTGGACAACGTGACGCCGGCAATAATCAGCGGTATGGTGATGGCGCGAATGATCTTAAGTGGAACTTTCCAGTTAAGCGCATCGAACAATACTGGGCTGAATTCCAGTGCCAGAACCGTCAGGTACAGCATCACGCACCAGCCGATCTCGAACAAGGGCGAGTGGATATTCCAATAAATGATCAGGTGCCAGATGCGCTGCGGCTGCGACAGGTCCACCATCAAGGTGAGGGCAGCCAGGGTGTAGCTGATGAACCCGGTCAGGATGGTCGCTCGGACGATGGGATAGAACTTTTTCAGGTTGAAGATGTACACGACGGCTGCCACGGTGAAAGCGCCGGCAGCCAGTCCGATACCGCTCATCATGTCGAAGCTGATCCATAACCCCCACGGGCGCCCGTCACTCAAATTGGTGGTGGCGCCCAGGCCATAAATCCAGCGGTAAACGGCTACCCCCATCCCCAGCGCGGCCAAAACCCAAACGAGGATCATGCCTGGGCCTAACGGATAGCGGCGCAGACGAATTTCTCCAAGTCGCACGGCCATGTTAAGCCTCCTTCCCCTTCGGTGGTTGGTTATTGCCGTTGCTGCCATTGTTGCCGTTGTTGCCATTCTTATCCTTGCGGTGGGTTCGCAGGTAAATGGCTGTGCTGAGTGTGACCATCACCCCAATGACACCCAGTGTGCCTTGCATATACGGCCAGGTGATGTCAGGCAGCGAAACATCGCTTTGCTCGGGGAAGCCAAGCTTGGTGAAGTCCAGATCCGAAATATACACCATGGAGGTTCCCCCGGCCTCCGTTTCTCCGTAGATGTGCTGAACATAGTTGCCTTCACCGACCAGGCGACCCCGGGCGATATCCAGCATGGCTTTGCGCGTGCCGTAAATCAAGGCGCCTGTCGGGCAAGCTTCACTACACTTGGGCTGCTCGCCATTCGCTTGCAGGTCGGCACAAAAGTCGCATTTCTGGATAAAGGGCAGCGGCTTTTCCCATTCGGTCTTCGGAACACTGAATGGGCAGGCAGCCATACAATAGCGGCAGCCGATGCAGCGTTCGCGATGGTAGATGACCGGACCGCTTTCCAGCTTTTCCAGCGCACCGACCGGGCAAACGGAGACGCAAGCCGGGTGGATGCAATGCATGCACTGGTTCTTAACAAAGGAATCGCTGTTTTGGTCCTTATAGAGTTTGATGATCGTCCAGGTTTTGGAGTCCAAATCGTGCGGCATTTCGTACAAACCCGATGGGTCAACATCGGGCGGCAAGCCAGCGCGCCGCTTGCACGCGACCTGGCAGGCGCGGCAGCCCACGCAAATGGTTGAGTCGTACAACATGGACGCCGTTGCATCTGTAGCTATTTCAGTGGTGCTTGCGCTAACCGGGGCGGCTGGCAGAGCCAAGGCCCCCAGGCCGGCTCCGGTCACTTTTAAGAAATCTCTGCGGCTGATAGGCATGGTAACCTTCCTTAGTGGTGCTCGGGGCCTTCTTCAGAAGGCTCTTCCTGGCTCACTTCAGGGGTGATACCTTTGGCCTGCCCGGTCATCACCGAGTAGCCGAAAGCCATCGCTGCTCCAGCAACCACGCCAATTGCTCCAGCGGTGATTGCCGCGCCTTCCGGCGTCACGGCGCTCTTGACCTCGCCAACTGCCGGGTACGTAGTGGGGGGCAAGAACTCGTTGAGCTGGATGGGCGTGTATGTGGCCTGGTCCCAAAAATCCGGTTCGGAGCAGCCAATGCAGGGGTGCCCGGCGCCGATAGGCCAGTTGGTCCCGTCGTTGTATTTGACGATCGAGCAGTTGTGCGAGCTGATGGGACCTTTGCAGCCCATCTGATACAGGCACCATCCTGCCCGATGACCGGCGTCGCCCCAGGCACGCACAAACTCGCCTGCGTCAAAGTGCCCGCGGCGTTCGCAGTTGTTGTGAATGAGTTGGCCAAAGGCGAACAACGGGCGGTGCAGCTTGTCCATCTCAGGCAGTGCGCCAAAGGTGAGGTAATGTACCACCGTTGCCGTCAAATTGACCGGGTTCATCGGGCAGCCGGGGATGTTGAGCACCGGTTTGTCGGTGATGATATCCATCACACTGACTGCCTGGGTGGGGTTGGGTTTGGCTTTGGGAATACCGCCAAAGGTGGCGCAATTGCCAACGGCGACAACTGCCACCGCATTGGAGGCCGCTTCGCGAATGAGGTCTTCGGAGGAGCGTCCGCCAATACAGCAATAAACCCCGTGGTCGCCCAGAGAGATCGATCCCTCAACCACCAGGAGGTATCCCCCGGCTTTGATGGTGGCAGCTTTGGCTTCCTCGGCCTGTTTGCCGGCAGCTGCCATGATGGTCTCGTGGTAGTCAACCGACAGGACGTCGAGGATGATATCCGCCGCGGTCGGGTTGTTCGAACGCAAAAATGCCTCACTGCATCCCGCGCAGTCTTGCAGTTCGAGCCAGACCACCGGCACGCGTTTGGGAGCCGTGAGGGCGGCTTCAATCCATGCCGCTGAGCTCTTCGGCAGCGCAAGCGCCCCGGCCATCACACTGCAAAACTTAAGGAAGTCGCGTCGTGATACGCCCCGATTAAATAAAGTTTCCTTAATGCTTAATTCCTGGAAAGACATATACCCCTCCATGGTTTCAGGATTGCAATGAAGCTGCGACGATATTAAGTTGATTTGAAAAACGGGAGTTTGTGAATATTATAACAATAAAGCTAACTCTTACCCACTTTGTATTAATAAAAATAAGATTAGCATAGCACCCATCTCATTACAAGTGCCATGGGAAAGCAAACTGCACAATTATTATATGATTAATGTCACCAACGACATAACAAAAAACAACACTTTCCATCCGGGAGTGTTGTTTGTAGCATTTTTTAGATCAGGGTTGGAACAGAAAGAGCGGCAGATGCACGATTACGATCGTACCCGTCCCCACCTGGCTCTCAATTCGGATCGTTCCGCTCTGGCTTTCAGCCAGCGCTTTGGCGATTGGCAATCCCAGACCAAATCCGGGAACATTTGGGTCTGCTTCGCCGCGCTTGAAGCGGTCGAATATGTGCTCCAATAGCTCGGGCGGCATACCCGGACCGCTGTCTTGTACGCTCAATGCCACCTGATCGCCTGAAGGTTGGGCTGCCACGCTGACCGGGCCGGAAGTGTGTTTTAAGGCATTGTCCAACAGAACCAGTAAAATTTGTTTGACCGCATCGCGATCCCCCAGGGCAGTCACTTCCGCTACTGTCTCGATAATTTCCCGTTGCGGATCCAGCAGGCGCACCTGGCGGGCGACCTCGTTGACCAGCGGCTGGAGCGGCACCGGTTCTTGCAACAGATTTCGTCCGGCATCCGCGCGCGCCAGAATTAACAGGTCGTTGACCAGACGGATCAGGCGGTCACTTTCACTCACCAGGTCGTTCAGTATATCGGCGCGCTCCTCGGCGGGTAAAGGTGGCTGGCGGCGCAGCAGGTCCAGGTTACCGCGAACGGTGGTCAGCGGGGTGCGCAGTTCATGCGAAACATCCGCCACAAAATCGCGCTGCATTCCCAACGCTTGATTCACCCGCGCGTAGGCTTCCTGTAGGCGCGAGAGCATGGAGTTAAAGGTCTGGGCCAACCGCCCGATCTCATCATTGGGGCCTCGGTGATCCACCCGCCGGGAAAGGTCGTTTTCACCCTCTATTTCTCCAGCGGTCTGGGTGATACGGTTGATCGGGCGCAGCGCGGTACCGGAAAGCACCCAGCCAATGCCGAACGCAGTCAACGTGGTGAGCAGACTGGCGATGATCAAGGTTGTGCTCAACGCAGTCAGCGAACGGTCGCGTTCAGTCAGCGGCCTGGCGATCTGGATGATGAACACCGGCTCACCGTTGACCGAAACCGGGCTATTGAGCACCAGCAGCCGTTCATCCTCGGGCGCCACCACTTCCCACCAAATATTCTTTTCATGCAGCGTTTGCATCCCGGTTTCGCTAATGGGCAATGCATCCACTGTCCCGAATGGGCTGGCGATCAGCGTGCCGTCCATTGCCAGAACGCGCACGATCTCGCGTTCGCGCAGATCCTTGAGGGCTTGCTCGCCGGAAAGAATTTCGAATGGAATGGTGGTATGCGGGGCAGTTGGCGGTTCCTGGATGGTTGGACTCAGATAGGTAAGAAAAATGGAACGTACCAGCATATCACTGCTGAGCACGATGCCTTCTTTAATAGCGTTTAGCGTGGACTGTGCTTGAATGGCGTACAGTGTGGCGCCAAAAACCACCAGCGTCAACGCCAGAATTCCCGTATAGAGCAGCGTCAACCGCAGCCGGATCGACATTACTCCACTCTCAGGGCATAACCGATGCCGCGCACGGTTTGGATCAGGCGCGGGTGTCCGTTGGCTTCCAGTTTTTTACGCAGATAACCGACGTACACTTCCAGTACATTTTGCTCCCCGCCAAAATCATAACCCCAGACGTTGGTCAGAATCTGGGAGCGTTCCAACACCTGGCGCGGGTGGCGCAGGAAGTAATGCAGCAGATCAAATTCGGTCGGGGTCAGTTCCAGCGCAGTACCGTCCAGAGTTGCCAGGTGAGTCAGTGGATCGAGGTGCAGGTCAGCAAACGACACCGGCTGCTTATCGGTTTTGTTTTCGATGCGGCGCAGCAATGCATGCACCCGTGCGACCAGTTCCGGCGGGGCGAAGGGTTTGACCAGGTAGTCGTCGGCGCCGCTTTCCAGTCCTTCGACTCGGTTCTCGACAGCGTCGCGGGCAGTCAGCATCATAATGAAAGCGCGGTTGTTTTCGGTGCGCAGCTGGTGCATGACTTCCAGTCCGTCCATTTTGGGCATCATCCAGTCCAGGATGATGATTTCTGGACGGTAGGCATCCACCTGCTTGAGGGCCTCCAGCCCATTGGAAGCGGTAATCACCAGCAGACCTTCGTAGGTCAGGGTGCGCTGCAGCATTTTAAGCAGCTTTACATCGTCATCCACAATTAATACAGTTGCCATAAAAACAATATCCAGACAGTCTACAAAATCAAATTTATGTGCCGTAATCATAACCCCACTGGCTGAGAAATGGCTGTGAATGGGGAACTCAAGGCTATTAACAGCATTTTAACAGCCGCCTCTTGGCTTTCTCTCAGCCTCGTTGCGTAGAATGTGGGTATAAACTCACAGCGGTAACTAAGCATTCATCTTCTCCTCCCCCTAAAACCGGGGCCGCCGGGGCTCGCAAACCCTCACGGCTCCGGTTGGAGTTTAATACCCAATGAAGCCCGTGGGCTGGCCGTCCCGTTTTAGCCGCTTCGTTGACAGCCCTGTGCATCTGCGGTATCCTTACCGCGCGTCCGGGTGGGACCGGCGCGGCAGAATCCGCCGAACCCTGTCAGATCCGAGAGGAAGCAGCAGTAAGGTGGTCACTCTGGGCGCCGCCGGAAGCCCTGCTCGGGCGCATTTTTTTTGCCAATCACCGGAATTTCTCCGCATGACAACCCCTCCCGTTTGTAATTACGAAGGCTCCGATTACCAGCAATCCTTCTGGGATCAAGGCGGCCGCGCCTACGAGGACGCGGTCGAAGCAGTGGCGCTGCGCCGCCTGCTGCCCACCTCCGGGAAGTTAATATTGGAATTGGGCGCCGGGGCCGGGCGCAATACGCCGCGCTATGGCAACTTCGAGCGGGTGGTACTGCTGGATTATTCGCGCACCCAGTTGGAGCAGGCTCGTGTACGGTTGGGAGACAGCCCGCGCTACGTATATGTAGCTGCGGATGTGTACCGCCTGCCGTTTGTCGCCGGTTTGTTCGACGCCGCGACCATGATCCGCACACTGCACCACATGGCGGATGCGCCGGGAGCGCTGGCTCAGGTGCGCACAGTGCTGCA
>CALMGN010000140.1 GCA_937863605.1 uncultured Anaerolineaceae bacterium | reverse complement strand
TGCTCCCAGCCGTACTCGTGCATGTAGCGGTTCATGATGAGCGCGTTCAAGGCAATGAATGAGACGCCTTGACTGGCTTCCCAATCGGCATCGGCGGCGGTTGCCAACTGGGCAGTAATTTCCGAACCGGGCGAGTCGGTCATTTTTTCGACGCCGACAGCCAGCGCAATTTCCATCATGCCCGAACCGACTGCCATCAATGCAGCGCGAAAGGCAGCCGACCCCGAACTGCAGGCTGATTCGATGTGCATGGCATTGGCGTAGCGCACGCCAATCCAATCGGCGATGTGGGCGCCAAGCTGCTGCTGATGGTTGGCAGAGCCTGACATCATGTTGCCGACGAATAATCCGTCAACGCCGTGGACGCCAGCGTCCTCCATGGCAGCCAGAGCAGCCTCGCCCGCCAGGTCGCGTAAAGATTTATCCCAATGTTCATCAATGCTGGTTTGACCAATTCCAATGACTGCTATTTCGCGCATTTGATCCTCGGTAGGGAGATATTCATCCGTTATTATAGCCAGTAAAGCTGTCACAACCTATCAGATCTCTTTACGCAGCCAGGTCGTCTGTATGATTCGCAATCTAAGCTTTTCGCCTTTTTCCCACAGAAATAAAATGCGGGAAGGGGCCAGGGCTGGGAATTATTTCGATAGGGCATATCCGGATGTTGTGATCCAATCTCTGTGACCTGGTTTATGCTTCATGCGGTCGGGGACACGGCGGTATAATAACACCCGGCATCACCAGAGCAGCCAACTAGCTGAAACCTTTATCGAATGCCATTTATCCCATGAAATTATCCCGGTTTCTCTTCTCTTTACTCTACAAAATTTTCCTTGCCAGTTTTATTTTGCTAGTGGCAGGCTGTTCAGTGCTGGTGGAAACCAATTCTTCACCGGCAGCCCAACCAAACATCAAAGAAGACGCTATAACCTTCGTCGAAGAATCAGCCACACCTTTCCTGCCGCTGCCGACTGCTACCGTCACGCCAACACCAACCAAGCCGCCCGAGATCACGGTCTGGCTGCCTGATTGGATCCCGTCCGGAATCCCTTCCACAATCCGTCTGGCTGAACCTTTCGTTCTCACGAAAAGCGAAGAACAGGCTGACATTCAATTGGTAATTCGGGAGGACATTGCAGCAGAAGACGCGGATTTCAGCTGGGTGTACGCCCTGGTTGCACCGTTCCCAACTATAATGGATGGCATTTCTGTTGATGAATTGCAGCAGATATGGAGAGGTGCAGGCGGTTTCCCGCAACGAATCCTGTTGGATGAATCAACATACGGGGTATTTAGTCAGGTTTGGGGTGAACCGAACACCCTGAAAATTCGTGTAGCCAATAAAAATGAACTTTTAGAGACTGCCTGGGCGGAAAAATTGACCTGGGCGATCATTCCATTCGAAGAAATTGTCCCGCGCTGGAAAGTCCTGCGGATCGGCGGGCTTTCCCCCTTTGATCGCGGACTGGATCTATCGACTTACCCGCTTACTGTGCGGTTCAGCTGGGAAGGGGTAACCCCAACCGGGCAAGCAGCTCTTACAGACTTGCGGAATGCAGAACTAATAGCCACCAACCGGGATGAAAATAAACTCACCCGCCTGCTGCTGACCGGCGTAACTGCGCTGGTGCGGTCAACCGCAGAACGCATGGAGACCATGGGTATCGATTATCCGATTGGGGATATCCTGCCCTGGCTGCTGGATGCCGATTTCACCCACATCAGCAACGAAGTTTCGTTCAACGATCATTGCCCATCCCCCATCCCGGTGCGACTGGGAACGCGCTTTTGCAGCGCCCCGAAGTACATTGAACTGCTGGATCTAATTGATGTGGAAATCGTTGAACTGACCGGCAACCACCTGGTCGATTATGGGCGAGAAGCGCTCTTGAAGACATTGGAACTGTACCGTGAGCGTGACATCTTGACCTATGGCGGCGGTGAAAATCTGAACGCATCGCTGCAGCCGCTGATCATCGAGCATAACGGCAACAGCATCGCCTTAGTAGGCTGCAACCGGGCTGGCCCGGCAAACGACTGGGCGACAGAAGATCAGCCTGGTTCAGCGCCGTGCGACCTGGATCTGATGACCACTCAAATCCAGAACCTGTTGGATGAGGGCATCCTGCCGATTGTGACCTTTCAGCATTATGAACTGGACAATACCATGCCGTCCCGCCAGGCGCAGCAGGAGATGCAGCAAATGGCGGAAGCCGGGGCAGTGATCGTCTCCGGGTCTCAGGCGCATTACCCGCACGGCTTCGCCTTCTTTGGCAGCAGTTTTGTGCATTACGGCCTGGGAAATTTGTTTTTCGACCAGATGTATACCTACAACCGCCGGGAGTTCCTCGACCGGCACATTTTCTATGACGGCAGGTACCTTGGCGTGGAAATCCTGACAGCAGAGTTGGAGGATTACGCCCGCCCGCGCCCCATGACTGAGGCCGAACGCGCCCGGATGCTGACCACATATTTCGAGGTCAGCGGCTGGAAGATTAACGATCAGGAACGATGATGCAAAAACCAGTTTATACTTTTTTTATCCTTATCTTTTTATTGTCGGCTTGTGCCCAACAGCCTGCAGTATCAACGGTCAATGGGGAAGAATCGCCTGCACCGGTTGAAATAACCGCTTCCACCGAAGGGATCACTCCGACTGAAGCAGAGTTGCCCAGCGCGACCACCATTCCGGTGAACAGACTGACCGTTTGGGCGGATTCTATCCTGCCAGCCATGCTGCTGGATCAGGTTAGCGCGCTCCCCACTGCTGCCACTTCGGATGAAGCCGCTTTGAAATTAAGCCTTGTGCAAAATCCCGAGGACGGCGTCGAGTGGATTTATGCGCTGGTGGCGCCATTTTCCTCGCTGCTGGATGAAATGAC
>CALMGN010000139.1 GCA_937863605.1 uncultured Anaerolineaceae bacterium | reverse complement strand
CAATGACAAACGGCTGGCAGAATTTTCCTGCCAGCCGTTTTCTATCACCAAAAGTAAATCGTCAAACTTTACGGAGTGAGTCCCATCGAGACGTTGTATTCCTCGATTGCCAGGGTTACAGCTGCCGCAGCCTTATCCAATACTTCCTGCGATGAACCCTTCCCAGCCAGTACTTCCTCAATTGCCCCTTCAATCGTCTGGCGGGCAGTCGGGAATACACCGATCAAACCGCCCTGTGTGAAGCGGTTGTTGGGCGCAGCATGCAGCTGATCAATCGCGGTCTGGAATTGCGGATACTTGGCGCGCCAATCGACAGACAGTTGATTTTCGTAGGCCGCTTTCCGAATGGGGAAGTAGCCTGACATGGTCTGCCAGTAAGCCTGCTGCTGAGGTGACGCCAGGAATTTAATGAACTCCCAGGCGCAATCCTGTTCAGCCTGCGGGCGGTCCTTGATCATCCATACCGAGCCGCCGCCGATCACCGTGCCGGAAATATCGAACGCGGCTTCATTCGGACGCGGCAGGAAAGCTGTGCCAATTTCAAACTTACCAGCCGAGCTATCCATCAGACCGCGCAATGCAGCCGTCGATTCGAGGATCATCGCGGTTTGGCCGGCAATAAACGCACTGCGGGTATCCACGGTCGTGCGGCCGTAATTGGCCAGAATACCCTCGTCATACATCGCCTTCCACCAATCCAGCACCGCTACGCCCTCGGGACTGTTAAAGGTAGCTTTGGTGGCCAGACCCGAGCGGCCGTTTTCATTGTCGGCATAGAACCCGCCGGAAACTGCCAGTAACTGCTCAAAGAACCAGCCGTAAACGGCAAAGGCGCCGCCGTACTGCGTGACCGCGCCGGAAGCATCCTTGATCGTTAGCTTGCGGGCAGCTTCGGTGAACTCTTCAAAGGTTCGCGGTGGATTGGCAGGATCCAACCCCGCAGCCTTAAACGCATCAACGTTGTAATACAGCATGGGGGTCGATGAGTTGAAGGGCATCGAGTACTGCTTGCCTTCCACAGTGTAATATGCCAGCACGTTTGGCTCGAGATCCGAGACATCATATCCCTCTTTGTCGATGTAGGTCTGAACCGGGATCGCAACGTCCAGGTCCACCATCAAGCGGGTGGCAATGTCGAACAGTTGGATCACGCTGGGCGTGTCGCCAGACTGCAGACCGGCTTTGAGTTTGTTGAGGGAATCGTCGTATGTGCCCTGGTAGGTATATACCACATAGCACTTATCCTGCGACGAGTTGAACTCATTCGTGATTTGCGGGATGGCCTTGCCGCCAATGTCTCCGCCCATGCTGTGCCAGAAGGTCATCTTGGTGACGCCGGCTACAGCTGGGACCGCTGTGGCGGTCGGCTCTTCAACTACGACGGGCTGCGTAGGCGCTACCTGTCCTGCCGGTTTCGCTGTTGGGGTGGCAGTCGGTGCGCATGCGCTAAGCACCATGCTGAGTACCAGCAGAGCGCTCAGGATTACAAAAACTTGCTTCGAACCTTTCATATCGTTCCTCCTTGGTGAAATTTGAAACAGTGAATTTAGGTGTCTGGCCTAGCCTTTTACGGCGCCAGCAGTCAAACCGCGGATTAACTGGCGGTTGCTGAATATGAAGAGGATGAAGGTTGGCAGCAGCACGAACACAACGCCGGCCATCACAGTATTGAACATGAAGCGTTCTTCATCCTGAAGCAGCGCAATCCCGATCTGCACCGTGCGCATGGACTGATCATTGGTGATCAGCAGCGGCCACAGATACTGGTTATACGTCTGCAAAAAACTGTAAACTGCCAGGGTACCCAGCGCGGGACGCGCCAGCGGCAGTACGATGGTGAGCAGGAAACGGAAGCTGCCGCAACCGTCCATGACGGCGGCATCGTGCAGCTCTTTCGGAATTTTCAAGAAAAATTGGCGCAGCAGAAAAGTACCGAATCCGGTCGCCATAAACGGAACTGCCAATCCCTGAAAGGTGTTATCCCATTTCAACTTTTTAATGAGCAGGTAGTTGGGGATAATGGTGGCTTCCCACGGAATCATCAGAGTCGCCAGAAACACCAGGAAAAGCACGTTGCGCCATTTAAAATCAATAAACGCAAAGGCATACGCTGCCAGACAGGCAGTCACCAGCTGTCCCAGCATCACCAGCGTTGACTGGGTAACACTATTGAACAAATAGCGCAGCAAAGGCGCCTGTTCCAGCGCCCGGGCATAGTTACCCAGGCTGAAGCTCGTCGGGAAAAGCTGCGGCGGGTACTGGGCTACCTGCGAATCATTCAGCAGGCTGATGTTGATCGCCGTCCAAATGGGAAACAGTACCACGATCGCCACTACGATCAAGACCGTATATAAAGCCGTGTTGGTAAGCGTGCGTTTGAGTTTATAGTCCATGATTAATCGTAGAAAACCTTTTTCTCAAGTACGCCAAATTGGAAAATGGTCAAAGCCAGCATGATCAGGAACAACATCACAGCCTGGGCAGCCGCAAACCCGTAAGCTCCATTGAAATAAAACTCGCGATAGATCGAGTACACCAGCACATTGGTTGAATCGAGCGGACCACCGCTGGTAAGCACGTGAATCTGGGTAAAAGCCTGGAAGGCTGCCAGCATGTCCACCACAATCAGGAAGAAGAACGTGGACGACAGCATGGGAATGGTGATGCTGCGGAATTTGTGCCAGTAATTGGCGCCGTCAATCATGGCGCTTTCATAGAGTTCATCGGAGATTCCCTGCATAGCAGCCAGCAGGATGACGGTATTCAGCCCAATCTGCAGCCAGACCGTGCCCAACGATACTGCCATCAGCGCCGTATTTTCGTTGATTAACCAGGGCACCGGGGCGATCTTCAAAAAGGAGAGTAAATAGTTAAGCGACCCGAGCGCGGGGTGGTAAAGATACTTGAAGATCAGAGAAGCCGTCGCTGCCGAGACCGCGATGGTGACCGAGAATATCATCCGGAAGAAAGAGATGTTTTTCAAGCGCAAATTACCCAGCAGCGCCAACCCCAATGAAACCAGGATGGACGCGGGTACGGTATAAGCCACGAACAACAGCGAGCGCTGCATACTGTTCATAAAAACCGGCGTTGAGAACAGCTTTGCGTATTGCGCCAAACCGACAAACTTAACCGCAATCCCCAAAGGATTCGTCAGGTAGGTGCTCAACCCGATCGTGCGGATCAAAGGGATGAACGTAAAGGTACTAAACAGAACCAGTGAGGGCAGCAGGTACAGCAGCGCGGTGAAAAAGCGCTTGATTTCCCGTTGCCTCACCCCTGCCCTATACCGGCCGATAGTTTGACTGCCAGAGACGCGCTCCGAAACTGCCATATTTGAATCATCTTCCTCGGGTAATGATGGGATGAGTGATGTATTTCTCTCGGGATTGATGCCCGAATGGGCGTTTACGTTGGTGAGCTGACCGGCTGATTATTCGGTTGTAAACAATAATGAGGATGAAAGTGCCCGCATTCGCACTTAATATACGAATTAAAGGTAACTAAATAATAGGGATATTTTCTACGATGTCAATACAATATTGGCTTGGAAATTCCTCGCACTGAACCGTTCCCTGAGCTTGTCGGGCTTCGTCCGTTCCCTGAGC
>CALMGN010000138.1 GCA_937863605.1 uncultured Anaerolineaceae bacterium | reverse complement strand
GGGAGATAGCGTTCAGCGTTGGACTGCCGGCGGCGGCTTTCCATCACCAGGCGGTGCAGTGCCTGTACCAACAAATCCAGACTGCGATTAAGCCGCCGCCGAAATTGCTGCGGGACGACATTGGCAGCGTGCGCCAGGTCCTCAACCGCCAGGCTGACCGGTGAAAAATAACGAAAATACAACGCACTCCAGGCTTCCAGGTCAACGCTGCTGTGAGTATGGTCTTCCTTTACCTGTTGGAGTGCCCCGGTTTTATTCGCAGGGTGGCGTTCTGGCAGGCCTACCTGGTTGCGCGCATTGGCATATGCCTCTAGCACAACCGCTTCCAGGTGATCCGCTAAAACCAGGCCCCTTTCCTCTTTTGAATCGACCGGGGGATCGAAAAGCGCGTCAATTTCCAGCAGTTCCTCCGTTACTGCGCTACCCCCGCGGATAGCTTTTAGAAACGCTTCAACCTGCGCGACGTTGATTTTTGAATAAGGCATGGTTCGATTTTTGTGCTATTTTTGCGCGAATTTTATGGGTTGTATAAACGTGTCCGGATATTATATATCCGAAGTGAAGATCCACGGTTGGATAAGCCCAAAGCTGTGCAGCCTTAACCGGGTGCATTTCCAATAAAGGCGTGATTGAAGGGGAAAATCACGCCTTTTTTTATTGTTCGGTAAACTCGAATTTTGTCGTATCCGGCAAGGTTTTTATAAATTCCCTCAAATCTTCTTCAATCGCAGTACGTGCAGACGGAGTGAGCGCATAAAATGCGACCTGCGCATCCGGGATAGTGATCCTTTCTCCGGTTAAAACCAGGTCGCCTACTTTGTCCCAATTGGGGGGGATTTGGTCAAACCAGCTCTCGTAGATCATTGCGAGTTGAATGTCATTCGTCGCAGCCAGGTTATCCATCCATTGCTGCGCATCATCCGCTGACCGATAACGAAATGCCTCTATAGAGGCCAGACCCCAAAGGTCAAGGACGTAATCATCATTTTTGTAAGAAACATAACCTATATCGTTGACTGCCACCGGACCCTTGAAATAATCAACGACGAAACGATGCATTTGGTATTGCTGACTATAAATATTATTGCTTCCTATCGGCCAAAGGTGAAACAGAAATAGGTACGGCAAACTGGCAAATGCAAGCACCGTAATCGCTGTGCTTGAAACGATAGCGAGGGCAGACCGAGACCTTTGATGTTTAAATATTTGTGAGACAGGTTCTCCGAAGATAAATATTATTCCCAGAAGGACAAAAGCCCAAATATGGACTTCATACCGCGCCCCACCGACCTTTCCGAGCGCAAGAAACATGGCCGCTGAGATGATTAACACAAGGGCCAGCTTCTTTTTCAAATCATTTTTGGATAAAAACAGATAAATCAATAAAATGATCGCACTAACTAATATGACCGCACCTGACCAGGTTTGGATATTTTCTATGAAATTTCCAAATAAAGCGAACATGGAACCGTTTGAGCCAGTGAACCCGGTTTTAACCAAAACAGAAGCAGGGAGCCACCCCTGGCCATTCGCCCTGAGAAACGCAGTGAATCCAACCAGGGAAATAACCGCTGCCAGGGAGGTCAGGAGACTCATCCGATAATTCTTACGTAGGAACAAAAAAATTATGGCCGCAAAAGAAATCGCACCGTTTTCATATCGGATCAACGGGGCAATTACAATGGATGCGACCAGCCAGGGTTTAATTTCATCGTGCTTAATGTTAAGGATTAGTCCCCAACAAATTACTGCAACGGAAAGAACCTGAAGAGAATGCTCTAGACCCAGAATAATTAGAGGGATTATATTCGTACCCAGGATAAGCAGAATTAAGAATAGGAATACGACGATCTGCTTAAGTGATTGTTCGGCGATGTTGAAAGAATGATCCAAGATTAAATAATATACATAGACCGTACAAAATGCAGCCAAAATATTGAGGATCAACGGTGCAATTACAAACTTTGCGAATGGCGCCAATAAAAACGGCCATAAAATGCTGGAGGATGGAGATGAAAATTCACCCAGATTCACCCCATACGTTCCACGAATAATATTTTCAGCTACAGCTAAATGGATATAAGTATCGTCAAGTGGGTAGGCAAAAAAGCCGCCATTTATTTTTAATATTTGAAATAATACCCATAAGATGCCCCCCGTGAGAAGGACATAGCTTAGCAAGAGTGGAACTGGAAAATAATATGTTATTTTCTTCATTGAACGGAAAGGCTCAAAACACATTAACGAATGCGACCAAATTTTTCCAGACCTGCGAATCTCCCCTCTTTTCCCCTGACTTAATATTTTATTCAATAAACGCTTTTGGTTGGAAAATTTATCCCGTTAATATTATAAAGTTGCAAGTCAGTACAACGAAAATATCTGCGATCCTTCCTCACCCGCGAAATAAAAAACCAGACCCAGGGTTATTTGGGTCAATTAATAGGCTGATAACCTCAATGGGGAGGCTGAAAACTAAAATATCCGGAGAACCAGTGGCACAACAAGCGCGGTGACAGCCAGGACCAGGATTATGGCTCCGAACAACACATAGCGCTTACCGTAATTGAGCACCAGCGATTGATCGTAATATTTGTCAATTTGATTGTCCTGGTACATGGCGACCAGACCAGCGAGCAATTTGGTGCGCGTCATTCGCCCAACAAACAGCCCCATGATGGCGATCGTGTTTACCAGGACCGTCATCACAATGAACGCTGCCAGGACGATGTCTTCGCTGGTGGATGGATAATCATTGGCGGCAATGGATGAATTTATTGCCAGGGCGATCAAGTTAAATATCACTGCCACCACGACAAAAATCGTATCTGTCCGGCTGCTTTGGTTCAGTTCTGAAATCACATGTTCATGAAGACGTTCAAGCATTTCTTCCTCCTTATTCATTCAATAAAGGGCCATCCACATACTGCCGGGCGGTCACCTGCATATTGCGAAGTGATCCTCAAATGCCCATTTCATTTTGATTGTTATAACCCGCTATCGTCTTCAACGTTATTCCTATAATATAGGTATATCCTGGTGGATTGCAAGGAGGGTTCCCTATGAAAGTCCTGTTTATCGGCGGTACCGGCATTATCAGTTCGGGTAGCGCAGCCCTGGCAGTCGAACGGGGCATTGACCTGACCCTGCTCAACCGCGGGCAATCGGTCCGCACCCCACCTGCCGGTGCTCGGGTGTTGAATGCCAACATCCGCGACCAGTCAGCGGTTCAGGATGTGCTCGGCAGTCAGAAATTCGATGTCGTGGCGGATTTTCTAGCCTATACCCCTGACCAGGTTCAGGCAGATCTTGACTTGTTCGCTGGCAGGACCGGGCAGTATATTTTCATTAGCTCAGCCTCAGCCTACCAGACCCCGCCTGCGGCCCTGCCGATACGCGAATCCACCTCGCTGGACAACCCGGTCTGGGAATATTCGCGTAACAAGATTGCCTGTGAGGAACTGTTGCTGCGCGCCTACCGGGAAACCAAATTCCCGTTCACGATCGTCCGCCCGTCGCACACCTACGATCCGTGCTATGTGCCGCTGCCCGGCGGCTACACGGTGATCGACCGCATGTTGAAAGGCAAACCGGTCATGGTTCACGGGGATGGCAGCTCGATCTGGACATTGACGCACACCCGCGATTTTGCCCGCGGTTTTGTCGGGCTGCTGGGCAATTCGCATGCGCTGGGTGAGGTCTTCCACATCACCTCCGACGAATGGCTCACCTGGGACGGAATCTTTAAAAGTTTCGCGCAGGCTGTCGGGGTAGCGCCAACCATTGTGCACGTCCCTTCCGATTTGATTGCAGCTTTCGACCAGACACTGGGCGACAGTCTGCGCGGAGATAAAATGCACAGCGCAATTTTTGATAATAGCAAAATCAAACAAGTGGTGCCTGATTTTGTTTGTTCGACCCCATTTTCGCAGGGCGCGCGGGAAATTGTCAGCTGGTTCTTGGCAGACCCGGCCCGTCAAAAAGCCGACCCGGTCTTTGATGCTTTGTGCGACCGAATTCTGGCAAATTACCAGAGAGCCTGGCCGGAAGGGTAAGCTTTTAAAACCCGGCTGAACGATAGGCTCTGGCCATTGTGCATGATTGATGGGCAATGGCCATTGTGATTTTCATAACGTTTTACTGGTGGGGTAGTTGACAAACCCATTTAAAGTGTGTATGATAAATATGACTTGTGAGAGCGCTCTCACAGTTAGTGGCGCTCTATTTTCCCCTTTTTTGAGAACCGTATAATGGCAGAACTTACGCTTGAGGACATAGCGAAACTCGTCGGAGTTCATCGCTCCACGGTATCGCGCGTGGTGAACGGCGCCCCCAATGTCAGCCCGGAGGTCCGTAAACGCGTTTTAAAAGCCATCCATGACACCGGTTACCACCCGAATGCTGCCGCTCGTAGTCTGGCCACCCAGCACTCGGGCATCATCGGTCTGGTGCTGCCGCAAAGCGTTGGTTCATTTTTCTCCGACCCGTACTTTCCGTTGCTCACCCAGGGTATCGCTTTCGGCTGCAACAATCACGACTTGACGCTGTCCCTTTTCCTGGTAGGCAGCAAGGAAGACGAAGAGAAAATTTTGCCGCGCATTTCACGGCGCGGCATGTTGGACGGCCTGCTGATCCAGACCGGACATCCTGATGATCTGATCATCCAACGGGTAAAGAAATTCAGCATTCCCAGCGTATTGCTCGGCCGCCCCTTCGATTCTGAAGGGAACACATACATCGATGTCGACAATGTCCAGGCTGCGTTTAATGCCACCCGCCACCTGATTGACCAGGGTTACCGGCGGATCGCCACGATCACTGGCAACCACGACAGCACCGTCACCCTGGACCGGCTGGAAGGGTACCATAAGGCCCTGGGCGGCGCCGGCATTCCAGTGGATGAGGCGCTGGTTGCAGAAGGATCGTTCACGGAGATAAGCGGTTATCAGGCCATGCAGAAATTGATCGCTACCCGGCCGGATGCAGTTTTTGCCGCTTCGGACAGTATGGCGGTAGGAGCCATGCGCGCCGTGCATGAAGCCGGCCTGCGCATTCCCGAAGACATCGCCTTTATCGGTTTTGACGATGTGCCGCTTGCGACGCTCACAAAAATCAAGCTCACCACGATCCGTCAACCGATTCTCAAATTTGGCATCAAAGCTGTCGAGTTGTTAATCGACATCATCGAAAACGGCACCAAACCCGCCAGGCGCATCATTATGGACACCGAGCTTGTCATTCGCGATTCGTGCGGCGCTAATTTAATCGGAGCGAACCAGAATGGGTGAAGCAGTTTTTTTGCCCTTTATTGAGAGCGCTCTCATTTGTTTTTCCAAAATAAGGAGGTGAAGTAAGAACCCTTACCCGCATGAGCAACTTTTGCATCCTTTACCATACCCCAAGGAGAAAAGAAAGAAATGAAACGTCTACCGATTGTCTTTTCGATTTTGCTGATTGCCAGCATGGTGCTGGCAGCCTGCTCCACTGCAGCTCCCACCAAGGCGCCCGCGGCTGAAGTTCCTACCACTGCCCCGGCTGCTGAAGTTCCCACCGCTCCCCCCGCTGCTCAAGGGAAAACCGTTCTCAACGTCTGGTCCTTCACCAATGAAATTCAGACCATGGCTATAGCTTTCGAAAAGTCGCATCCGGATGTGGATGTGGTTTACACCATGATCCCGATGACCAATGGCGAATATCAGACCAAATTGATGGCCACCCTTGGCACCAAGGCCGTTCCCGATGTGGTTGCGCTGGAAGCCGCCTTCGTGAAGAGCTACGTCGAAAGCGATTTCCTGGCTGACCTGAGTGCCATGATGCCGATTGCCGAGGAATTGAAAGTCTACCCCTTCGTTTACGAAGTCGGCACCTCAGATGGCGTCACGAAAGCCTATGCCTATCAGGCTACCCCGGGTGCTTTGTTCTACCGCCGCAGCCTGGCCAAAGAATACTTTGGCACCGATGATCCTGTAAAAATGCAGGAGATTCTAGGCGACATGGACAAATACATTGCTGCAGCTGAAGTCGTGAAAGCGAAATCCGGCGGTAATACCTACATGGTTGCCTCCAACGGCGATTTCATGAACCTGTTCTATGCCAACCGCGAGCAGCCCTGGGTTGTTGATGATACCCTGACCGTTGATCCGATGGTTGACAAGATGGTAGAAACCGTCAAGATCTTCCGCGACAATGGCTACGAAGCCAAAGCCACCCAGTGGCAAGAAGGCTGGTTCGCTGGCATGAATGACACCCTCAAAGATGCCGCTGGCAACCCCAAGCAGATCTTCTCCTACTTCCTGCCGACCTGGGGTCTCCCCTATGTTTTGGCCCCGAACGCCACCTCGTCTGACGGCGCTTCGACCACCGTGGGCGACTGGGCCGTCATCACTGGCCCGCTGCCCTATCAGTGGGGCGGTACCTGGTTGGGGGTTATGAAAGACACCGCGCAGATGGACCTCGCCAAAGAATTCGTGCGCTTCTGCACCCTGGATGAGGAAAACCTGACCAACTGGGCAACCGGCGTGTACACCAACGAATACCTCAAAGCCATTGATCCGGCCGTACCTAATGATCAATACCAGGCTGCGGGTGACTTCGTAGGCAGCCAGGTCGTGGTGGAAAAGATCACCGCTGGATTCGACGACTCGGAACTGAGCAAATTCCTGGGCGGCCAGAACTCCTACGGCGGCTTTGCTGCTGCAGCGCCTACGGTCAATGCCCGCCTGATGCAGGGCTCCGATGATGCCATCCAGCGCGCGCTCAACGATCCGCTGAACTCCTACCTCGAGGGCACCGTTACCCTGGCGCAGATGTGGGCGCTCTGGAAAGACGCTGTCCGCAACGAGTTCCCTGATCTAATCATCCCTTAGTCCTTTAATTCGCTTGTAAAAATGAGTCAGTGTATATAAAAATACACTGACTCATTTTGAAGGGAGAGAGATGATGGCCTCCAAAGTTCGGAAAAATTATTATGGATACTTCTTCGTGGCCCCTTTCATCATCGGGTTCTTGATATTTGGCCTGTATCCCGTCTATAACACAATTGCACTTAGTTTTACCGATACAACCTTGATGAAAGCTCATGGCAGTTTTATTGGCTTGCGCAATTTTGAACGCTTGTTTGCTGACAGCACTTTTTTGACCGCTATTAAAAACACCTGGGCATTGTGGTTGATGAATTTTATCCCGCAGATTGGCATCGCCTTGCTGCTATCCGTCTGGTTTACCAGCACGCGGTTGAAAATTAAAGGCGGGGGATTCTGGCGCATGTTTTTCTACCTGCCAAACCTGATGATGCCGTCGGCGATTGCTGCACTCTTTTTTAGCCTGTTTTCTTTTTATGGTCCAGTAAATCAATTTTTAGTTCGAGCAGATCTCCTCCCGCAAGCGATCGATTTCATCCGCAGCCCGTCGGTCATGCGCGGACTGGTGGTTTTCATCCAATGGTGGATGTGGTTCGGCCAAACAACCATCTTATTAATGGCGGGCATGACCTCGATTTCCGTGGCGGTATATGAAGCTGCCACCATCGATGGCGCCAGTATGTGGCAAATGTTCAAGTACATCACGCTGCCGTTGATTAAGCCGGTCATGATTTATGTTCTGGTCACCTCGCTGGTGGGCGGTATGCAGATGTTCGATATCCCCTTCCTGCTCACCGACGGCCGGGGAAGTCCGGCAAACTCCATCCTGACCAATAACATCTTGATGTACATGAAATTCCGCAGCAGTCAGGGTCATATCGGGGCTGCGTCGTCCGTGGGGGTGGTGGTATTCATCATGACCACGTTTGTCGCGCTCTTGATTTTTTATCTCCTGCGAGAAAAGCCGGTTGAGAAATATAAGGAGATAAAGCAATGAAAAAGAACTACACGCTCTCGACGAACATTTACCGCCTGTTGATTTACATCGTCCTGGCGGTTATCCTGGTGATCACCATCGTTCCCGTCTGGCTGATGATCGCCAATGCCACCCGCTCGACCATCGAAATCCAGCAGGGAATCAGCATGCTTCCCAGCAAATACCTGATTTCCAACTACAAAATCCTGCTGAGCAAAGGATTGGACCTGCCGCGCGGGTTTTTCAACAGCTTTATCATCTCCTCCCTGACCACAATTGTAGCCGTGTACTTCTCCATGTTAACGGCTTACGGGATCGTGGTTTACGATTTCAAGGGCAAGAAAGTGCTGTACAACTTCATTCTGGTGTTGGTGATGATCCCGATGCAACTGTCGATCATCGGCTTCTACCAATACATGGTGAAAATCGGGCTGGACGACTCGTACGCCGCGCTCATATTGCCAAGCATTGCCTCGGCAGGCTCGGTGTTTTTCGCCAAGCAGTACCTGGAATCGATCATGCTGCATGAATTGATCGATGCCGGACGCATTGACGGGGCCAGCGAGCTGGGCATTTTCCACCGCATCATGTTCCCGATCGCAGTCCCAGGAGCCTTCACCTTGGGTATTTTTGCCTTTGTGGCCGCCTGGAACAACTTCTTCAACGCCTTCATCCTGATCACCTCGCGGGACAAATATACCCTGCCAATGTTGGTGCAAACGCTGCGCGGCGATGTTTACCGCCACGAGTACGGCGCGATCTACCTGGGACTGGCGGCTTCGGTAGTCCCGATCATCATCATCTACTTCCTGTTCTCCCGGTACATCGTTAACGGCATTTCGCTTGGGGCCGTCAAGGAATAAGGTCTCAACGCGGATAGTCACGCCGTTTGGGCGGTTGGAACCTTATCATGCGCGCTCATTTTTTCGGAAATGGGTTGGTCGGATTCTTTAAGTTTTCAGGTCAATCAGAGGTTTTTCCGTGCGGTTTGGATATTTTGACGATCAACACCTCGAATATGTAATCGAACGACCAGACACGCCCCTGCCTTGGATCAACTACCTGGGGTCAGAGGCCTATTTCGGCATTATTTCCAACACCGCCGGCGGATACTCCTTCTATAAGGACGCGCGCCTGCGCCGGCTCACCCGCTACCGCTACAACAACGCACCGCTCGATGAAGGCGGGCGTTACATCTATATCCGCGATGGCGGTGCCGAGGCGCCAGGCTACTGGTCACCCAGCTGGCAGCCCACCCGCACACCCCTGGATGCCTACGAATGCCGCCACGGGCTTGGATATACCCGCATTACATCTGAAAAAGCCGGAATCGCCAGTGAAACTACTTATTTTGTCCCGCTCGGCCAGAATTTGGAAATCTGGCAGCTGACGCTGACCAACCGCCGGGCTGAACCGGCTGCCCTTTCCGTTCTTTCAGCTGTCGAGTTCTGCCTGTGGGACGCAGCAGACGACGCCAACAACTTCCAACGCAATTATTCCATCGGCGAGGTGGAAGTGGAGGACGGCGTGATCTACCACAAATCGGAATACCGCGAGCGCCGCAATCATTTTGCATATTTTGCCTGCTCCGAGCCTTTGGCAGGCTTTGATACCCAACGCGAAGATTTTCTCGGGCCATACCGCGGCTGGGATGCTCCGCAGGCGGTCGAGCAGGGTGAAACGCGGGATTCCATTGCAGCGGGTTGGCAGCCCATCGGGGCGCACCACATTAAACTCGAGCTTCAACCCGGCGAGACGCGCACCTTCATTTTCCTGTTGGGCTATCATGAAAATCCCCCCGGGGATAAGTTTGACCCCCCTGGTTCGCAAACCCTCAACAAGGCTGGCGTCCGGCCGATCATTGCTCGTTACCTGCAGCCAGAGATCATTGCTGTCGCCTTCGCCGACTTGCAGGCCTACTGGCGCGGTCTGCTCGGCAAATTGCAGGTCAATGTCCCGGATTTAAACACCAATCGCATGGTCAACATCTGGAATACCTACCAGATGATGGTCACGTTCAACTTCTCGCGGTCTGCCTCGTACTTTGAATCGGGGGTAGGCCGCGGCATGGGTTTCCGTGACTCAAATCAGGACTTGCTTGGCTTCATGCACCTGATCCCGGAAAGGGCGCGTGAGCGCATCCTTGACCTGGCTGCCACGCAGTTGGAAAACGGCGGAGCTTACCACCAGTACCAACCCATGACCCGGCTCGGCAACAACGATATTGGCAGCAACTTCAATGATGATCCCCTGTGGCTGGTGCTTTCCGTCGCCGCTTACCTGAAAGAAACCGGCGACTGGACCCTGCTTGACGCGGTGGCACAGTTTGACAATCAACCCGGCAGCGAGGCGCCGCTTTATACGCATCTGCAGCGCTCGATGCAGTACACCGTTGACCGGCTGGGGCCGCACGGCTTGCCGCTCATCGGACGGGCCGACTGGAACGACTGCCTGAATTTAAATTGCTTCTCCGACACGCCCGGGCAATCCTTCCAGACCACCACCAATAAAGATGGCAAGACCGCCGAAAGCGTGTTCATCGCCGGGTTGTTCGTGCTGGCTTGCAGTGAGATGGAAGAAATAGCCAGCCGCCATCAATCGCCGGAAGAAACCCGCCATTACCACGATCAACGACTCAAAATGGAGGCTGTGCTTGAAACCGCCGGTTGGGACGGGGAATGGTTCCGCCGCGCCTATGACGATTCCGGTAGCCCGGTTGGTTCGCAATCTTGCGCGGAAGGGCAAATCTTTATCGAGCCGCAGGGCATGTGCGTGATGGCAGGAATTGGACTGGAAAATGGGCACGCCTTGAAGGCCTTGAACGCGGTCGAGGAGCGCCTTGGCACGCCGCACGGCGTTGTGCTGCTTGAACCGGCCTACCAACAGTATTACCTGCACCTCGGCGAAATTTCTTCCTACCCGCCGGGGTACAAGGAGAACGGCAGCGTTTTTTGCCACACCAACCCCTGGGTCATGATTGCTGAAACCCGGATGGGGCGCGGCGACCAGGCCTTCGATTATTATCAGCGCATCAACCCCGCCTACCGGGAAGAGATCAGCGACCTGCACCGCTGCGAGCCGTATGTTTATGCCCAGATGATTGCCGGCAAGGAAGCAGTCAAGCCGGGCGAAGCCAAAAACTCCTGGCTGACGGGCGCTGCCGCCTGGAATTATGTAGCCATCACTCAGTGGATTTTGGGGATTCGCCCGGGGTACGATGGTCTGCTGATCGACCCGGTGATTCCATCTGCCTGGAAAGGATATAAAGCCGAACGCTCCTTCCGCGGGGTAAAATACAATATTTTGGTGGAACGCCGCGGCGCTGGAAATCATGCCCGGTTGGAAGTGGGCGGACTCCCCATCGACGGCAAGCTGATCCCGCTGCCGCTGGACGTCACCAAAAGCGTCATGGTGCGGGTCGTTATTGAATGATGGTTACCCTTTCCATAAGCATTCATGGATTGAATTCAATTTTATTAAGGAGTCAAATTGGAGACCGAAATGCTCGAGATCAGGAATTTTACGGAACAAGGTTACCGACCGCTGGTAGCTTTTGGAGAATGGCGGGTCGCAGCCCTGCGCTACCACGAAGGATCCCAGCCAGAGCGCATCCACACCATGGAACGCCACCTGGCCACCGATGAGGTTTTTGTATTGACGCACGGAAGTGCTATTCTAATCCTGGGCGGGAACGGCGCAGAGGTTGGCGAACTTCAACCTTTCGACATGCAGATTGGCCAGGTTTACAATGTAAAAAAAGGTGCCTGGCACACCACATTGCTCAGCCGGGATGCGCACATCATTATTGTAGAAAACGATAACACCGGAAAAGAAAACAGCGAATCCGCTGCTTTGAACACGAGCCACCTGCGCGCAATTCAAACGGTTGCCCGCAGCTTTTTCACGGGCAAATGATTGGATAAGGAGAAAAATAATGACCGACTATACTCCCAAACCCGAGCATAAATTTACTTTCGGCCTCTGGACGGTCGGCTCAACCGGACGCGACCCGTTTGGCGGCCCGGTGCGCAGCCCAAAGACCCCGGCAGAGCTGGTTTACCTGCTGGGCGAGGTGGGTGCCTACGGCGTCAACTACCACGATAACGATTTCATCCCCATCGATGCCACACCCGCCGAAGCAGCCGCCATCAAGCGCGATTTCCGTAAGGCGCTGCAGGATACCGGGCTGGTGGTGCCGATGGCGACCACAAATCTGGCCTTCGACCCGATTTTTAAGGACGGGGCATTTACTGCCAATGACCCCAAGGTGCGGGCCTTTGCCGTGCAAAAGGCCATGAAAGCCATCGACCTGGGGGTGGAGTTTGGCGCCAAAATATACGTCTTCTGGGGCGGGCGCGAAGGCACCGAAACCGATTCCAGCAAAAGCGCTGTGGACGGTATCCAGCGCTACCGCGAGGCGCTGAACTTCCTGTCAGAGTATGTGCGGGATAACCAATACGACCTCAAGTTTGCGCTGGAAGCCAAACCGAACGAACCGCGCGGCGACATTTACCTGCCCACCACCGGGCACATGCTGGCGTTTATCGAAACCCTGGACCACCCGGAAATGGTCGGCGTCAACCCTGAGGTTGCGCATGAACACATGGCAGGAATCAACTATATGCACGGGATTGCCCAGGCCTGGGACGCCGGCAAATTGTGGCATGTTGACCTCAATGACCAGTACCCCGGCCGCTACGACCAGGACTTGCGGTTCGGCTCGCGCGACATCAAAGCCGCCTTCTACCTGGTTAAATTCCTGGAAGATGTGGGCTATCCCGGTTCACGCCATTTTGACGCCCACGCCTACCGCACTGAAGACTACGAGGGTGTGAAAGACTTTGCCCGCGGCTGCATGCGCACCTACCTGATTTTGAAGGAAAAAGGTGCTCGCTTCAACGCTGACCCGGAGATTCAAGCCTTGCTGGCTGAAATCAAGGCTGAAGACCCCGTCATGGCCGTATTGGCAGGTAAATATACGTCTGAAAAAGCTAAAGCCTTGAAAACCCAGACATTTGACCGGACAAGCATAGCCAGCCGCGGCTTGAAATACGAACGGCTGGATCAACTGACCATCGATTTACTGCTTGGTACCCGGTAAAACCCGCAAGGGTCGTGGAGGAAGTATGGCAACTAAAAATAACCTGCGAGCGACTAAAAAGCAGGTTCAAGAACTGCTGACGGGCATGACGCTGGAAGAAAAAATCGCCCAGCTTCAGGCTTACTGGGTGTATGACCTGCAATCCGGGGGGGTGCTCGACCCTGAAAAGGTCAAATCGAAATTGTCCCTCGGTATTGGACAGATCACGCGCAATGCCGGCGCCAACGGGCTGCCACCGGTCGAAGCTGCCCGGTCAGCCAACATCCTCCAACGCTTCCTGAAAGAGCATACCCGGCTGGGCATTCCTGCCATCATCCACGAAGAATGCTGCGCCGGGGTGATGGCGCCAGGGGCCAGCGTATTTCCGCAGATGATTGGACTGGCGAGCACCTTTCAGCCGGAGCTTGCCGGTCAAATGACCGCCGCCATCGCCAAACAGATGCGCGCAATTGGTGCCCAGCAGGGGTTGGCGCCCGTGCTGGATGTTGCCCGCGACCCGCGCTGGGGGCGGGTGGAAGAAACCTTCGGCGAGGATCCCACCCTGGTCAGCCAGTTTGGGACTGCCTACATTCAGGGGCTGCAGGGCAAAGACCTGGCAAACGGCGTCATGGCGACCGGCAAGCATTTTGTCGCCCATTCCTTATCACAGGGCGGACTGAACTGCGGGCCGGTGCATCTGGGGCCGCACGATTTGTGGGATGTATATTTAGCCCCCTTCCAGGCGGCCATCCGCGATGCCGGCCTGGCTTCGATGATGAATGCCTACCCTGAACTGGACGGAGAAGTGGTGGCAGCCTCCAGGCGAATACTAACCACCTTGCTGCGCGAGACGCTTGGCTTTGACGGGCTGGTGGTCTCGGATTATGAGGCAGTAATCATGATCCACAATTACCATTGGGCCGCCGAAAGCAAAAAAGAGGCAGCCATGAAAGCCCTTACTGCCGGTATCGATGTCGAGCTACCGTCCGTCACCTGTTACGGTGAGGATCTGCTGACAGCGGTCAAGTCCGGTGAACTGTCGCTGGAAATCATAGACCAGTCGGTCAGCCGCCACCTGCAAAAGAAATTCGAGCTGGGCCTGTTTGACGACCCGTTTGTCAATGAGGACGAGGTGCTGGCGGTCTATGAGACTGCCGAGAACCGCGCCCTGGCGTACCAAATCGCCTGCAAGAGCATGGTTTTACTCAAAAATGACGGCCTGCTGCCGCTGTCCAAATCCATCCGGCGGTTGGCAGTGATTGGTCCAAATGCCGATTCCTGCCGCAGCCATCTGGGAGACTACTCCTACACCGCCTTGTCCGAACTGATGGCGGTGGACCCACCGCCAGAGTCAGTCTTTGCAGCCCCTGACAAAAACCGGCTGCCGGACATCCATATTCCCACCGTGCTCGAAGGCATCCGCCAGGCGGTGCCAGCAGCGACCATACGTTATGCCCGGGGATGTGATATTTTGTCGGACGATGAGAGTGGTTTTGCCGAAGCAGTTGCAGCCGCCCGGGAGTCGGACGCGATCATTTTGGTGTTAGGCAACGTCTCCGGCCTGGCGCCTGGCTGCACCACCGGAGAGTTCCGCGACACAACCGATTTGCGCCTGCCGGGCGTGCAGGAAAAACTGGCGCTTCAGGTCTTGTCTACCGGAAAACCGGCGGCGCTGGTACTGGTCAGCGGTCGGCCGGTCGATATTTCGGCGCTGGTGGATAAAACCCCTGCGGTGCTGCTGGCCTGGGTACCCGGCGAGGAGGGCGGTAAAGCCGCTGCCAGTATCCTCTTCGGCGACGTCAACCCGGGCGGCAAGCTGCCCATTTCCATCCCGCGCTCAGCCGGGCAGGTGCCAGTCTTCTACAATTACAAACCCTCGGGCATGCGCTCGAATATCTATGGCAATTATGTCAACGAACCAGTGACGCCGCTCTACCCGTTTGGCCACGGCTTGAGCTATACCTCCTTCAGCTACAGCAACCTGACCATTGACCCCGCCTCGGTCAGCGCCGGGGGGACGGTTGACATCAGGCTGACCGTTGAAAACAGCGGCAAGCTGAGCGGTGACGAAGTGGTGCAGCTGTACATTCGCGATGAATACGCCAGCCTGCCGCGCCCGGTGAAGGAACTGAAAGGTTTCGTGCGCGTCAGCCTGCAGCCGGGGGAAGCTCGCATGCTGACCTTCCATCTGCCGGTAAATCAACTGGCCTATTATGATGAGGACCTGCAGCTGATGGTCGAGCCGGGCAAATTCCGGGTCATGGTTGGCGGTTCTTCAGAAGATATCCGCCTGCAAGGCGAGTTCACCGTGACGGGTGCTGCGAAGGCAGCGGTCAGGGACCGGGTGTTCGTCTGCCCGGTCGAGGTGCAGTAAGCAAAGAGACATTCAGCGGAGGATGCAGCGCAATGAAAACTTTCCTGGGCATCGACGTTTCCACCACCGGCAGCAAAGCCCTGCTGATCGATTCGGCTGGCAGTGTCATCGCCTCGGCCTCCACCCCGCACAGCCTGTCCACTCCCCGACCGTTGTGGTCCGAACAAGATCCGCAGGACTGGTGGAATGCCACCGTGAACAGCATTCGGACCGTTTTGCAGCAGAGCGGCATCCCGGCCGGAGCAATCTCAGCCATCGGGCTGACCGGTCAAATGCACGGGCTGGTGCTGCTGGACAAGGCTGGAACGGTGCTGCGCCCGGCCATTTTATGGAATGACCAGCGCACCCAGGACCAGTGTGACGAGATACACGCGCGAATCGGACGGGAAAAGTTTATTCAGATCAGCGGCAACGTTGCCCTGACCGGGTTCACCGCACCCAAAATCCTGTGGGTGGCGGAAAATGAGCCGGAAATTTACGCCCAGGTCAAGCATGTGCTGCTGCCAAAGGATTACATCCGCTACCGTTTGACCGGGGAGTTCGCCATGGACAAGGCAGACGGCTCCGGCACCGTACTATTTGATCTGCGCCAGCGTGACTGGTCGGGAGAACTATTGAATGCGCTGGACATCCCGGCTGAGTGGATGCCGCCAACCTTTGAAGGACCGGAATTCACCGGGGGCGTCTCGTCAGGCGCTGCTACCGACACCGGCTTGGCAGCCGGTACGCGGGTTGCCGCTGGCGGTGGTGACCAGGCGGCTCAGGCGGTCGGTGTTGGGGCAGTCGAACCCGGCATCATCGGGCTGACGGTCGGTACCAGTGGGGTGGTCTTCGCAACCACACCCGCCGCGTTGATCGAGCCGGAAGGCCGCCTGCATGCATTTTGCCACGCGGTACCGGGTATGTGGCACTTTATGGGCGTAATGTTGTCTGCGGCGGGCAGCTTGCAGTGGTACCGCGATACCCTGGCGCCCGGAATGAGCTTCGACGATTTGCTTAGAGAAGCCGAAACGGTCCCGGCGGGCAGCGAGGGACTGCAATTCCTGCCTTACCTGAGTGGCGAACGCACGCCGCACCCCGACCCGCAAGCCAGGGGCGCCTTCATCGGGCTGACCATCCGCCACGGACGCGGTCATTTGACACGTGCAGTGCTGGAAGGCGTGGCCTTTGGGCTGAAGGACAGCTTTACATTGATTCAAAACGCCGGGTTGGAGCGGGTCGTCCAGGTGCGGGCTTCCGGCGGCGGCACCAAAGGCGCCCTCTGGCGTCAGATTCTGGCGTCGGTGCTCGAGAGCGAACTGGTCACAGTCAACACCGCCGAAGGCGCAGCTTTTGGCGCAGCGCTGTTAGCCGGGGTGGGGGCGGGCGCCTGGCTGGATGTCCCGGCGGCTTGCCGGGCAGCCATTAAGATCACCGGGCGAACGGTTCCGGATGACGCGCAGTTTGATTCCTACCGCCAGAGTTATGCGCTGTATCGCGAGCTTTACCCGGCTTTGAAATCCAGCTTTGCTAAAATGTCGGCTTAATTATTATCCACCTCATTCATCGGAGCAGCTTCATGTCAAAATTTATCTCTTTTCCAGCCAATTTTCAGTGGGGTGTGGCCACCGCTGCCTATCAAATCGAGGGTGCAGTCCACGAGGACGGCCGCAGCGACTCGATCTGGGATGTCTTTGCCCACGCCCCGGGAAATATTATTAATGGCGACACCGGTGATCTGGCTTGCGATCACTACCACCGCTGGAAAGAGGATGTGGCGCTGATGAAACGGCTCGGCATCAAAGCCTACCGCTTCTCGCTGTCCTGGCCGCGCATCCTGCCTGAAGGCCGGGGAAAGGTCAATCCGGCCGGGCTTGATTTCTACAGCCGGCTGGTGGATGAACTGCTGGCAGCCGATATTCACCCGCTGGCCACGCTCTACCACTGGGATTTGCCAGTCGCGCTGCCAGACGGGTGGTTGAATCGCGCCACGGTGGACGCCTTCGTTGAATTGACGGAAATCACGACACAGGCGCTGGGTGATCGGGTTAAGGATTGGGTCACCATTAATGAGCCCTGGTGCGCCAGCATCCTGAGCTACACCCAGGGGATCCATGCGCCGGGCTTGCGGGACCCCTACAAAGGGCTCAAGGCTGCCCATCATTTGCTTTTGGCGCATGGGCAGGCGGTACCCGTCATCCGTCAGGGTTGCCCGGATGCGCGCGTCGGTATTGCACTAAACCTCGGGCCTCAATACACCCCGTCTGATACAGTGGCGGATCGCGCCGCAGCCCGTCATACAGATGGCACCTTCAACCGCTGGTTCCTTGATCCAGTATTTGGGCGCGGCTACCCGGCTGACATTCTGGCGGATTACATTAAAATGGGTGTCCTGCCCTCGGCTCAGCCTGATTTCATCAAGCCAGGCGATTTTGAAATCATCTCCGCGACCACCGACTTCCTGGCGATCAATTATTACAGCCGCAACTGGGTCAGGGCTGGGGAAAAGCAACACTTCAATCCGGCAAACATCGAACACTTACCCGCACCCGATGATAACCAGACTGAAATTGGCTGGGAAATTTTCCCGTTCGGCTTATACGAGATCCTTTCGCGCGTCTATTGGGAATATAAACCGGCCGAGATCATCGTATCCGAGAACGGCGCCAGCTATTCAGACGGACCTGATGCTTTGGGCAAGGTCCACGATGAGAGGCGTATTGCCTACCTGCGGAGCCATCTGGCTGCGATTGGGCGGGCAATTCAAGCCGGCGTGCCGCTGACCGGCTACTACCTGTGGTCGTTGATGGATAATTTTGAGTGGGGCCAGGGGTACAGCCAGCGCTTTGGCATCGTGTTTGTCGATTTTGCCAGCCAAAAGCGCTACCCCAAGGATAGCGCTTACTGGTATCAGCAGGTCATCCAACACAATGGCTTGGCGGAAGACTAAGGCCTGATCTCCACTACGCTCATCAGGAAGCCTCGCCAGGCATATCCGCCTGCCGTGAGGGTGTTTTCCCCTGCCAGATCCACTTTTACCGACCGGGGTGCTCCGGCTGCGGCTGGACAATCCATTAAAGGATGGGATAATACCAGAGATGAAATTATTAACCGGTAAGGATTCCCAATGAGAGCTCACGGCGGCATGCGGGGCATGATCAATTCCCCCGACGAAAAACCAAAAATCACCTGGCCTCTGCTGAAACGGGTATTGAATTACGCCAGACCTTACCGCGGTAGGCTGATCGCCATGCTATTCTTAATTCTCGCCAGCACCGGCCTGTCGTTACTGACGCCGCTGATCTTGCGTGATTTGATTGACAAAACCATCCCCGCCAAAGACACCAACCGCTTGTTCCTGCTGGCTTTGGCATTGCTGCTCATCCCTACGGTGAACGGTGCGCTAAATGTCATCCAGCGGCGGCTGAATTCACGGGTCGGAGAAGGCGTCATTTACGATTTGCGCCTGGCGCTGTATACCCGCCTGCAGCGTATGTCGCTGCGCTTCTTCACCAACACCAAGGTCGGCGAGTTGATGAGCCGCATTAACAACGATGTGGTGGGAGCGCAAAACGCGATCAGCAGTACGCTGGTTGGCATCATTACCCAGATCATTCAAGCGGCGGCGGTTCTGACCGTCATGCTGGCGCTGGAATGGCGCTTGACGCTGATCAGCGTTGCCATTCTCCCGTTGTTCATCCTGGCTGCCCGCTTGCTGGGCGACCGGTTGCGGGACATGGCGCGCAAGCAGATGGAAGCCAACGCGCAGATGAATGCCATGACCAACGAGACCTTAAACATTGGCGGCACACTGCTGGTCAAGCTGTTTGGCCGCCGGCAGTTGGAGGTGGACCGTTTTGGCCAGCGGGCCGCGCAGGTGCGCGATCTTGGCGTGCAGCGGGCGGTCATTGGTTCGACCTTCATGGCGATCATCGGCCTGATCAGTGCAGTAGGGTCGGCGCTGGTTTACGGTTTAGGCGGCTACTTTGTCATTCAGGACGCGTTTACCGTCGGCAAGATCGTAGCCCTGGGCGCCTACCTGGGCAGCCTATACGGCGCTTTACAGGGACTGTCCAACGCACCGGTTGAGTTTGCCACGTCGATGGTCAGCTTTGAGCGGGTATTCGAGGTGATCGATCTGCCGGTGGATATCGCTGAAAAGCCGGATGCCGCTATGCTGCAAACAGCGCAGGGTGAAATCGTTTTCGACAACGTTTCGTTCAAGTATGAGACCGGCGACGAGCACTACCTGAGCAATGTGCACCGCTACGGCAGCATGGATAATGTCACCGCGGTGCTTTCAGGGACTCAGGCTATTATAGAGGACGAGGAAGGGACTCCACGCAGCCAGGCGCGTACCACCGCCCTGGAAGAAATCAGTTTCCGGGCGGCCCCCGGTCAATTGGTGGCGTTGGTAGGACCCAGCGGCGCGGGTAAAACCACC
>CALMGN010000137.1 GCA_937863605.1 uncultured Anaerolineaceae bacterium | reverse complement strand
GACAGATTACCCTGACCATCCACGGAAAATTAAATGATTTTCTGCCGAATCACACGATCGATAATTCGGTTCAAGTAAGATTTAACCAAAAGACTGCCCTCAAGCATATTGTCGAGGTTATCGGTGTTCCTCACCCAGAAGTCGGCCTGGTTGAGGTCGATGGCCATGAAGCTGGCCTGAATTACCCGGTGCAGGATGGCGACATCATCCATATTTATCCAAAAGTTGTCGTTGCTCAACAATTCAACCCGGGTGGGCCGAAATTCGTGCTCGACAATCACCTGGGCAAGTTGACCGAATACCTCCGCCTGCTCGGGCTTGACGCCGTTTACGCACAGGACTGGCCTGACGAAGACATCGCCCAATATGCACACGACCAGGGTTGCATCCTGCTTACCCGCGACCGCGGTTTACTCAAACGGAAAATCGTCGCGGACGGGTACTGTGTTCGCGCTGACGACCCGGAAAAACAACTGGCTGAGGTCGTTTCACAGTACCATCTCAACAGTTTTATCACGCCCTTCCAGCGCTGCCCGCGTTGCAATGGGAAGTTATCACCGGTGCGGAAGGAAGATATTATCGAGCAGCTTATGCCGCTGACGCGCAAATATTACGACGAGTTTACGCGGTGCACCGCCTGCGGACAAATTTACTGGAAAGGCTCGCATTACCAACACATGCAAACCATGTTATCCCCCTATCTGAACCAGCACTTGGAGGAACAATGAACCCAGTCTTGCCGGTCGGCAAGCTGCCGCACGCACTCCTCGAAAAAATCATCCGCTCAGCCCCCACCTCCGGCCCGCGCGTTCTGCTTGGCCCAGGTGTTGGGTTGGACTGCGCTGTACTGGAATTTGGCGAAACCTGCCTGGTGCTCAAAACGGAACCCATCACCTTTGCCAGCGACGAAATTGGCTGGTACGCTGTACAGATTGCCGCCAATGATATCGCCACCACCGGTGCCAGGCCATCCTGGGCGATGTTTACCGTTCTTCTCCCGGAAGGGAAGACCACCGAAGAAAGCGTGATGGCCCTCTCCGGGCAGTTGACCGATGCCTGCCGCGCTGCCGGAATCACCCTGGTTGGCGGTCACACCGAAATCACCCACGGCCTTGACCGGTTGATCATCGTCACAACCATGCTGGGGGAAATTCTGCGCGAAAAATTAGTGACCCCCGATAAGGCTCAGTCGGGGGATTTTTTGATTTTGACCAAGGGAGTGCCGATCGAAGCCACTGCCCTGTTGGCACGCGAATTTCCTTCTGTTCTTCAGGACCACCTTACCGCGGAAGAAATTAAAACCGCCCAGAATTATCTGTTCGAGCCAGGCATCAGCGTCCTAAAGGATGCTCAGATTGCCGTGCAGACCGGCGGTGTCACTGCCATGCACGACCCGACCGAAGGCGGCGTAGCAACCGCCCTGTGGGAAATGGCTCAGGCCTGTCAGCTAACATTCCGCGTCGATCCCAGGCAAATATTTATCCCACCGCTATCTGTCCGGATTTGCGAGATCTTCGGCCTTGACCCGTTGGGAACCATCGCCTCCGGAGCGCTGCTGTTGACCGTCAAACCGGACAGCAAGGGAGCAGTCCTTTCAGCGTTGAACGCAGCCGGTATTGCCGCGGCTGAAATTGGAGTCGTGGCGGAGGGGGCAGCTGAAGTCCTGGTGAGTCGGAAAGGTGAAATTCATCCCTTCCCGCGCTTTGACCGCGACGAGATCGGACGGGTGTACCAACAGTTCGAACCAGGCTGATATGGGTAGGCTTTCGGCCTGGTTATTTACTCCTGTCAGCGAGCATGGTAAAATTGCGGTCACGCTTCGGAAAGACCCTGAATTGAATAACATCGCATGCGCCTGTAGTGAAGTGGACATCACATTACCCTCCGAAGGTAAGAGCCTGAGTTCGAGTCTCAGCAGGCGCACAATTTTTTACCCGGCAGCGATCTACGATTATTCAGAACAATTGTTAATAGTTTACTAATAATGATTTGGTATTAATTAATCTGATTGTAGAATCGCTTAATCCTTCACGAATCAGCGATGAGCATAAAAGCTTGTTATTAAAGGAAACCTTTATGGGATCATTTCTTGGTGGTTACGGCTTATACCTGCTTTTCAGCCTGCCTGCCCTAATCCTCGGGTTATGGGCGCAGGCGAAAGTCCAGGGCGCCTTTAAAAAATATTCACAGGTACGCACATACACGGGTTTAAATGGCGCCGAAATCGCTCGCCGGATGCTCGATTCCAAGGGCTTGAACAATGTTAAAGTCGAGCAGACACAGGGATTTTTATCGGACCACTACGACCCGCGCAGCAAGGTATTGCGGTTAAGCCCGACGGTGTACCAGTCCCCCAGCCTGGCGTCCGCCGGTATTGCAGCCCACGAAGCCGGTCACGCCCTCCAGGATGCGGAAAACTATTCCGCGCTGCGACTGCGTTCGACCATGGTGCCAACGGTACAAATCGGCAGCTGGCTTGGACCGATCATCTTCATGCTCGGCTTTTTCCTCCAGGGAACAGTCGGCACAACCGTCGCTTGGGTCGGGGTTGGGTTGTTCGGTTTAACTGCGCTGTTTGCGCTGATTACCCTCCCGGTCGAATTTGACGCCACTCGCCGCGCTAAAGCCTGGCTATCTACTTCCGGCGTGATCTACAACCAGGAGACTGAAGGCGTCGCCAAAGTCCTGGACGCAGCCGCGTTGACCTACGTCGCCGGTGCAATTCAGGCGGTATCCACGCTGCTTTATTATGTATTTCTCCTCAGCGGCCGTTCCCGCCGGGATTAACTTACAATATTCTTAGCCTGACCAAACCAAACCAAACCGGGCGGCAGCCGCCGTCCGGTTTGGTTTATGTTAATCACCGTTATCCCTTTAATCCATTCTGAGTGGATCGATTGGGATTCCATCTTTATCATGCCGAGTGAAGCATTCGGGTTAGCGCTTTTTTCATCCTGAGTATTGATCATCCTGAACTTATTTGTCGTACTGAGTATTTATAATTCTGAGTTATTTGACATCCTGAGTTATTTGTCTTCCTGAGTTATTTGGCATCCTGAACTTATTTGTCATCCTGAGCGGAGCGAAGGATCTCCCCCACCAGCCGGCAACTCCGAATTGACGGTACCAGACAGATCCTTCACTTCGCAGACACCGCGCGTTCAGGATGACAAGCTTTAGGTCGCTATCGTGATGATCGTGGATGTTATTAGGTTTTCCTGCCCACACAGGCCTCTCAGAGTGACAGCCGTGAACGATCAATCCTCCCCGGAAGATTCTCGCATTATTGGGACTAAATTATTAATCCTCCGTGAAATAAACCACAAAAAAGATTATTTATTGTAAAATTGTCTCGTACGATCAGCCCTACCCAAAACCCATCCCTTTCACCACTGAGACAAGCGAGGCATGAATAATGGAAAAATCGATCCCTGACATCGTGGTTGGCAGACTCCCCCGTTACCTGCGGGCGCTGGAATACATGCTGCGGAAAGGCATTAAAACCACTTCCTCGCAAGAATTGGGGGATTCGATCGGCATCTCCGCTGCCCAAATTCGGAAAGACTTGTCTCAATTTGGCGAATTTGGTAAACAGGGTACCGGCTACTCGGTGCGCTTCCTCGTGGACCAGTTGCAGTCCATCCTGCATGTCAACCAACCCTGGGACCTGGTGCTGGTTGGTGTTGGAGATCTTGGCACAGCCCTGGCTACCTACCAGGGTTTCGTCAACCGCGGGTTCCGTATTGTCCTGGCATTTGATAATGATCCCGCCAAGACCGGTAAAATAATCGGAGATGTTACCATTCTTGGAATGGACGACATTGAGGTCAAGGTGGCCGAATCAGGTGCCAAAATCGCCATGCTGACCGTCCCGGCGTCAGCTGCTCAGGAAGTCGCGGAATCACTCATCAAAGGCGGCATTCGTGCCATTCTAAATTACGCTCCGATGCAGTTGAGTTTGCCAGCTGATATCCACGTCGAATATATCGATCCAATCACCAAATTGCAGCACATGACCTATTATCTGGATTAACCAGAAATTTAGTTAAGCATTAACGACCTGAGGAACAACCTCAGGTCGTTCGTTTTTCCAAATAAATTAATTTGTCTAAAACCGCATCAGGCTGCGGCGCAGGATATCACGCATGCCCAGCGCCCGACTGGCGCCTTCAGCGGTGCATGTCGCCGGGTTATCCACCAGATACACCGGGATACCAAGCGACTTGGTCAGGAATTTATCAACCCCGCGCAGCAGCGCTCCGCCGCCGCACAAGGCTGCGCCGCGGTCGATGATGTCGGAAATTAACTCAGGCGGAGTTTTTTCCAACACCCGCCGCACCATTGCCACAACCTCGGCCAGCGGGTCTTGCAAGGCCTCAACGATGTCATCCGTGGTCAAGGAGACCGGACGCGGCAATGAGGAAACCTGGTCCTGCCCTTGAACTTCCAGCGAAAGCGGATTGTCCTGCGAAATCGCAGCGCCAATACGCGTTTTGAGCAATTCAGCAGTCGGCTGCCCAACCATGACGCCATATTTGCGCCGGATATAGGAAATAATGGCTTCATCCATGGCGATGCCGCCGGTACGGGATGTCTCAGCGGTGACAATATCATTCATTGCCAAAACTGCTGCCTGATGCGTACCCCCGCCGAGAGAAATTATCATATTTCCGGTTGGGGTATTGATCGGCAGGTCAATCCCCAACGCGGCTGCCAGTGGTTGTTTGATCAGGATCACGTCCCGGCTGCCGGAACCCAATCCGGCTTCATGCACGGCACGGGTCTCGACGCTGGTGATGCCATACGGCACCGTGATAATAATCCGCGGACGGAAAATCAGCATCGGACCGCAGGTTTTTTTGATCAAGTACTGCAGCAAATTCTCGGTGATTTCAAATTCGGCAATCACGCCGTGCCGCAGCGGGCGTACCACCTCAATATTCTCACCAACCCGCCCCAGCATATCGCGGGCAGATTGACCCCATTCGACCATTTTTTGTTCTTGCACGATCAGGGCAACCACCGTCGGTTCTTGCAGCAGAATCTGATTCCCCTCCGAAATGACGGTGTTCATCGTACCAAGATCAATGCCTAATTCCCTCGTCAACCCAGGCATATAATGACAAAATCCTTCCTGCTATAAAATTCGAATCCCCGGCAACCCGGGCATCGAATTAACAACTTGTTTAACGTGTTCGCCGCTGCCGAAAGCGCTGGACGGCTGTTATACGCAATGTCGACCGTTTCAGCGCCAGCTGCAATGCTGCCTGATCTTCAGGTTTGGCAGCGCCAGCCTCTTTCAGCGAACTTTCCGCACGCTGCCGGGCATCTTCCGCCCGCTGGATGTTAATTTCATCCACATTTTCAGCGGCATTCGCCAAAATGGTTACCTGGTTCCCGGTAACTTCCACCACCCCTCCGGCAACCGTGAAGTACTCCTCCTGGTTTTGCTTCCGAACAGTAATGATACCGTATTGCAGCGTCGAAAGCAGTGGCGAATGGTTCGGTAAAATGCCCATCACACCCTCGACGCCAGGAACGACGACGATATCCACGTCACCCTGGAAGACGATCCGGTCTTGAGACACAATTTCGCAATGGATGGGCATTAAAACTCCTCGTTAAGCAGCAGCGAGTTCTACGGCATTCTTACGTACTTCATCAATTGTACCGGTCATATAAAAAGCTTGCTCCGGCAGATCGTCGCATTTGCCGTCCAGAATTTCTCTAAAGCCGCTGACCGTCTCACGAAGCGGTACGTAACGCCCGGGCCGCCCAGTGAACTGCTCCGCAACGGACATGGGCTGTGAGAAGAAGCGCTCAATTTTGCGGGCGCGTGAAACCATCAACTTGTCATCTTCGCTCAGCTCGTCGATACCCAGAATGGCAATGATATCTTGCAAATCCTTGTAGCGCTGCAGTACGCGCTGCACCTCGCGGGCGGTGTTGTAGTGATCTTCGCCTACAATCCCCGGATCGAGAATGCGTGAGGTGGATGCCAGTGGATCCACTGCCGGGAAAATGGCTTTTTCTGCGATCGAACGCTCCAGCGCAATGGTTGCATCCAGATGGGTAAAAGTCGCTACAGGCGCGGGGTCCGAGTAGTCGTCGGCTGGCACATATACTGCCTGCATCGAGGTAATTGAACCGGTGCGGGTGGTGGTGATGCGTTCTTGAAGCTCGCCCATCTCGGTTGACAGTGTGGGCTGATAGCCGACCGCGGAGGGCATGCGCCCAAGCAGCGCTGAAACTTCCGATCCGGACATGGTGAACCGGAAAATATTGTCGATAAAGAGCAGCACATCGCGGCCTTGATCGCGGAAATATTCCGCCATCGAAAGCGCGGTCAGCGCTACGCGCAAGCGAACGCCTGCCGGCTCATTCATCTGACCGAATACCATCACTGTGTCCTTCATAACGCCTGATTCGAGCATTTCACGATATAGCTGGGTGCCTTCGCGGGTGCGTTCACCGACCCCGGCAAATACCGAGTTCCCCTGGTGGACGGTGGCAATCGAACGTATCAACTCCATGATGATGACGGTCTTTCCAACCCCGGCGCCGCCAAAGATGCCAGTCTTGCCGCCTTTGGTAAACGGGGCGATCAGGTCGATCACTTTCAACCCGGTTTCGAAAACCTCGACACGCGTGGATTGTTCGGCAAACGCCGGAGCTGGGCGGTGAATGGGATAATGAAGTTTGGCGTCAACTGGACCCTTATTATCCACCGCCTCGCCCAACACATTGAATACCCGTCCCAATGTCTCCTGCCCGACCGGCACTTGAATCGGTTTGTAGGTGCGGCGCACGTGCAGCCCGCGCACCAGACCGTCGGTGGCATCCATGGCGATGCAGCGCACCCAGTTATCGACCAGCTGTTTTTCAACTTCCAGGACCATTCTGTCTTGCCCGTCCTGCTCTACCATGAGGGCTTCGTACAGGCCAGGCAGGTCGCTGGCAGGGAATTCCACATCCACAACACCGCCAAGGATTTGTACCAGTCGTCCGGTTGATTGATCCATTCAAAGCCTCCAATAGTGATGAGTAAAGCGGTGCGAGTATTTAGGCAGATGCCTGAGACAGGGCTTCGGCACCGCCGGAAATATCCAGCATCTCGTTGGTAATTCCGGCTTGCCGGACTTTGTTGTATTCCAGTTGCAGCAGCGAGACCAGGTCTTTGGCGCTGGTGGTCGCATTGCGCATGGCGACCATGCGGGCAGCGTGCTCGCTGGCCAACGCTGAAAGAATTGATTTGTAAATTTGCAGCGCGGTGAAATCCGGGATGATTGTGTGCAGAATTTCTTCCTGGCCTGGCTCGTAAGTAAACACTAACTTGCTTTTCACCGGCGTTCCGTATGCGGCAGTGGTGTATTCATCGTCGGGGACGGTGAACGGCAAAATCTTGCGGATGACCGGTTCCTGCCGCATCATATTCTGATATTCAGTATAAGCCACATAGACCTGATCGGCGCGGTGCGATAAAAACTCATCCACTGCCAACTGGCCGATTGGCGCTGATTCCAGGTAGGTCGGGTTAGCGGACAAACCGCTGAACTCGCCCACCACCTTGCGCCGCCGCCTGAGCAGCATGTCGCGCCCGCGTTTGCCCACCGTAATATATGAAATCGGGATCTGAGAATCCACAAAATGAAGGAGCGCTTCACGCACAATATTGACATTGTAGGCTCCGGCCAGGCCGCGGTCAGAACTGATCAAAATGACCAGAATGTTATTAACTTCGTCACGTTCTGCCAGCAGCGGGTGCATGCTCTGGTGACCGGGTTGGCGGGCGAGATCCGTCAAGATACGCCAGGCGCGTTCAGCATACGGCCGGGTGCGTTCATTGGCCTGGATCGCGCGCCGAACTTTACTCGCACTCACAGTTTCAAGCGCACGGGTGACTTGCGCCAGATTTTTTACGCTGCGTATTCGCAGCCGCATTTCCCTGGTGGACGCCATAATCCTCCCTGAAATCTAGGGGTGTGAGTTATACCCAGCCCGCATTGAAAGCCTGCAAGGCTTCGCGCAGCATGGTATCGGTTTCGGGTGAAATCGCCTTTTTCTCGGCGATGTTGCGTCCAACTTCCGGGTGAGCGGTTTCCATGTAGCGCAAGAACTCGCGCTCCCAGGCCTTGACCCGTTCAACCGCCACCTGGTCAATGAAACCATTGACGCCGGCAAACAAGGCCATAACTTGATTTTCGAGGGACATCGGATCGTATTGAACTTGTTTGAGGATTTCCTGCAAGCGCAAGCCGCGATTCAGCTGGGCCATGGTCGCTTTGTCCAAATCGGAGCCGAATTGGGCAAAAGCAGCCAGGTCGCGGAAGGAGGCCATGTCGAGGCGTAACCGGCCCGCTACCTGTTTCATGGCTTTGGTCAGCGCAGCGCCGCCAACGCGGGAAACCGATATGCCAACATTGATGCCCGGGCGGATACCGGCATTGAACAGGTTTGATTCCAGGTAAATCTGGCCGTCGGTAATGGAAATTACGTTGGTCGGAATATATGCCGACACGTCGCCAAGCAGCGTCTCGATAATGGGCAGAGCGGTCAGCGACCCGCCCGTGCCTTCCACTGGCAACACCTTGTAGTTTGCCCCATCTTTTAGCGCCTGTAGGGCCTGTCCGGCATCCTGGTCAGCGATTGGGCCGAGATAAATTTTGCCATCCAGAGCATCTGCGGCTTTGGCTCTGGTGCCGGCGTAGTCTTTACCAACAATCGTAAAGGAAGTCGCCAGGCGGGCTGCCCGTTCGAGCAAACGTGAATGCAGGTAGAAAACGTCACCTGGATAAGCCTCACGACCCGGGGGACGCCGCAGCAGCAGAGAGATTTGGCGGTATGCCCAGGCATGCTTGGAGAGGTCGTCATAAATGACCAGCGCGTCGCGGCCGGTCTCCATGAATTCCTCCCCGATACTGCAACCGGAATAGGGAGCAATGTATTGCATGGCGGCGGGTTCATCGGCAGCTGCCATGACCACGATGGTGTGAGCCATCGCGCCAGAACGCTCCAGCAGACCGATGGTACGGGCGATGGCTGCTTTTTTCTGCCCGATCGCAACATAAATGCAGACCAGGTCTTTGCCCTTCTGGTTGATGATGGTATCAATGGCCAGGGCGGTTTTACCAGTTTGACGGTCGCCAATGATCAATTCGCGCTGACCGCGGCCGATCGGGATCATCGAGTCGATTGCCTTGATGCCCGTCTGAACGGGGGTATCGACGTCCTGGCGTTCTACGACGCCTGGAGCAATGCGCTCGATTGGCCGGAAATGCGAATGCACGACCGGACCTTTGCCATCAATCGGCTGCCCGAGGGCGTTGACCACCCGACCAATTAATCCATCTCCTACCGGCACGGACGCGATTCGGCCGGTGGACCGTACCTGCATACCCTCTGAAACGATTGTGTAATCCCCGACAATGGTGACGCCGACTCGATCTTTTTCCAGGTTGAAGGCGATCCCCATCACGCCGTTCTCAAATTCGACCAGTTCCTGTGATTGGACACCTTCCAGACCATCCACCATGGCAATACCATCTCCAGCTTCCGTGACGGTGCCAACATTTCGAACTTCCAGCGATGGTCTATAAGCATCAATTTTTTGCTGCAGGTCTGTGGTCAGGTTCTTGATCAGGTCAGTCATCGAGCCTCCCGGGCGGGCAACAGTTGGTGTCGAATTATATTAAATATCCAAGGGAAAATATTTTCGGTATTCTTGGATAAGGATTGCACAAATATCGGGTTAAATCATACTCGAAAGCAAAATGTTTGTCTAGTAATCGCCGCGTTGAATTCGCTGAAGGCACGCCTGGAGTCTTATTTGTTAAAGAATTGCAGTGCAATGCGCAGCCGATCCTCAACATTAATGGGAGCATCGCGTGGAATGAATTGAATGGCGGTCTGCGCCTCAATCACGCTGTAGCCCAGCCCGGTAAGCGCCTCGAGCACCTCGGTATCCATGTCCAGCATCCCGATGGTTTCACGCATTTCGCCGGCTTCGCCAACCTTGCCCTGCAGGTACAACACTATTTTCTGGGCGGTCTTCTTGCCAACCCCCGGCACCCGCGCGAAAATGTCGGGCTGCTCTGCCAGGACTGCCCGGCGGATGACATCCACTGACAGCGTGGACAACACGGATAAAGCCAGCCGCGGACCGATGCCGTTGACCGCGAGTAATAAAATGAAGAAGTCGCGCTCGATCTCGCGGTCGAATCCGTAGATCGACCAGCCGTCCTCTCGGACAACAAAGTGCGTATGCAAAAAGATCCGGTCCCCTACCGGGCTTTGTTTTGCCAGCACGGTCGGAACAAAAACCCGCACGCCAAACCCGCCCATTTGCAAAGTCAGACTGTCCTGACCGGCTGCCACGACCTCACCCTGTAAATGCACAATCATGTGTTCCGCTCCATTCCCGACCGATTATTGACTATGCGATTTTTTATCACGGCGTTGATTGAGAATCTCATATACTACCAGCGCAGTAGCCACTGCCAGGTTTAGCGAATCCGACTCGCCGCGCATAGGGATCGATACGACCTCGTCGCACAACGCGTAATGATGCTCCTGCAGTCCCAGCCGTTCACTTCCCATAAGTACAACCAGCCCTTCAGGGTAAGAAAACTGGTGATAATCCTGCTGAGCTTTATCCGATGTGCCAACCACAACTGTGCCTACGTGCTTTTTCCAACTGGCAAACACCGGCAAACTGGTTTTGACCAACGGCTGATCGAATACCGCACCCATGCTGGCGCGAATCGCGCCAAGGTCAAACGGGTCGGTTGACTGGTCGAGAAGGATTACTCCCCTGCACCCGGCGGCGTCACTGGTGCGCAGGATGGTTCCAAGGTTGCCCGGGTCCTGTACCGAATCGAGTGCGATCCAGGTGTCCCCTGCGGTGGGATGCACATCCTCCAGATTGGACCAGCGCTGTCGAACGACTGCGGCAATTCCTTGCGGCCCATCCTTGACAGACAGGCTGCGAAACACATCCGCGGATACTTCAAGAACATTCCCCCCAGCGGAAGTCACATCGGTTACCAGCTGCTGCCCAAACAGGCTGGAGAGCAGCTCCGGCGCAACTACCAGGGTATCAACGTTCCAATGTTTCTGCACGGCTTCACCCACGATGCGCAGCCCCTCGACAAAGAAAAGGCCGGATTGCTGCCGTTCCTTTCGGTCGGAAAGCTTGCGAATGAATTTGATAGCAGGATTGGCAGTGCTGGTAATCATATTCTCAAGCTGTTCAAACGCATACTGTGAAGGTGACAAATGGCGATTGCCAGCGCATCGGCGGCATCATCAGGGTGCGGGATTTCGGGCAGCGATAAAAGCGCTTTGACCATCAGTTGGATCTGCATTTTATCGGCGCCGCCATATCCGGTGACCGCCTGCTTGACTTCCATGGGAGTATATTCGCTGACCGCCACCGCATGTTGCGCCAATGCCAGCAGCACCACCCCGCGCGCTTGCCCGACCGAAATCGCAGAGGTGACATTGCGCTGAAAAAAAAGCTTCTCCACCGCGCCTTCGTTAGGCCGGTGGAGAAGCAATATTTCATTCAATTTTTCAGAAAGCTGCAGCAGCCGCAGTTCGGGGCGTTCCCCTGCTGGCGTCAGAATGACCCCGTAATCAACGACAGTAATGCCGTGATCAGTCTCGGCTACCAGGCCGTAACCAGTTGTCGCAGTCCCAGGGTCAATTCCCACAACTAACATGGGTTATTCCTCTGCCAGGGACGCGAGCGCCTCCTCAGAAATGCGCAGGTTGTGGAACACATTCTGCACATCGTCCAACTCTTCCAGGCTCTCGACCGATCGCAGAACCTGAAGGGTCTCGTCGGTGCCGAGATCAATCTCGTTCGTAGGGAGCATGCGCAATTCGGCTTCCTCTGGGGAATATTTGCCCTGCCGCAGCGCATCAGAAATGGTTTTGAAGGTCTCTACCGGTCCGATGACCTCAATGTAGCCGTCATCGTAATTGACGTCATCTGCTCCACCAAATACTGCCAGGTCAAAGACCGTCTCCATGTCTTTCTCGCTGCCAGGCACCGAGAAATACGCTGCGCGTTTGAACTGCCAGCCAACCGACCCTGCCTCGCCGAGCGTACCACCTGCCCGCGTGAGCACATGCCGTACTTCCGCGACGGTGCGGTTACGATTCTCAGTAAAGCATTCGATCATCAACGCAACACCATGCGGGGCGTAACCTTCGTAATAAACCTGCTCGAACACCGTGCCGTCTTTGCTGTCACCTGTTCCGCGTTTGATCGCCCGCTCGATGTTTTCTTTCGGCATGTTCTGCCCCCGGGCCTTTTCGATAGCCAGCCTTAAGCGGAAATTCGAATCGGTATCGCCGCCGCCTTCGCGTGCTGACATCACAATTTCACGGGTAAGGCGTGTGAACACCTGCCCGCGCTTGGCATCGGCAGCGCCTTTTTTCCGTTTAATAGTTGCCCATTTAGAATGTCCAGACATTCTGGTTCTCCTTCAAATCACCAACGGGTGAGCAGAATAAAAATCACGCAAATTATACCACAGCGCTAAACCAGGCGCCCGTGAACATTGTCCCCTCATTTCGGAGCCTTACAGTCTGCTTACAAGCGCTCAAAATCCCTTGTTTTATGTTCTCAAACAAACTAAATTTGTATCGTAATTCCACTAATTTATTACTTATAATTATGAAACCAAAATTCACTATCATCTTTTCGATCTTGTTGATCCTGGCCCTTCTCGGCCAACCTACACACGCGGCTGCCGGTACGATTATTCCCGTTACGGGACCTAATCTTGAAAATGTTGAAACCGCCGCCTATGCGGTTTCATCCTTAGCGCCTTTTGCCGCCTCAGTAGCGGTCAGCGGCAATGCGAAACAGGTTGCCGGAATTTTCGCCAGAGACATTTTTGCAGCGCCGATCGTCCAGCAGCCCGCCTCTGCTCCGGGTTTTGTCTCGACTCAATCCGAGGCTGCTACCCAGTTTGGCATGGCCGCCCAATACGGAACCATCGCCCTTTTAGCGCACAATTACCTGCTTGGCGAGCAGTTTTTCGCGGTTCAGACCGGGAAAATTCTATATCTGGTGTATGGCGACGGCCACACCCGGACTTACCGGGTTAAACAAGTCCTTAAATACCAGGCGCTTTCTCCTAACAGCCCCTATTCAGACTTTGTTGACCTGAACGACCCCAACGGCGCCCGCATCAGCGTGGAAACCTTGTTTTATAAAGTTTACACACAGGGTAATACCCTGGTGCTCCAAACCTGCATCGAGGCCAACGGAGAGCCGTCCTGGGGGCGCTTATTTGTTATTGCGCAGCCTGAGACCCTTGTCCCCAGTCTGCGGGTCAATCGCCTTGCGTTTCATTTGACCCTGGACCCCCGCTAGTCTTACTAAATACAGCCTTAAACTATTGGGTTGGGACTGGCGTTTCGCCCGTTCGACCTGGCGTTGCAGCCGGCGTCACCTCGACAGGTCCGCCTTTTGGCTGGGCGACGACGATCAACCGGTGTGTATTGGATTCCGCTGGCCAACAGGTGATTAACGTCAGCCGTTCATCTTCCGACGGCAAGATCCAACGCGCATTTTCTAATCTAGTGGCCATCTCAACATTGCGTTCCGCTAATATCATCACATTGACCACCGTATAGGTATATTGAATCTGTCCACCGTACACAATGATTTCATCGCCTGGAACGACTTTATACAGATTTTCAAATACCTTATCAAAAATATTGTGATGCCCGTTTAAAACCGTGTTGCCGATTTGGCCAAGCAGCGCCGAAGACTTATGCCAGCCAACCGCAAATTTGTCCGGAGCTTTCCACTGCTCATAGGTGTCGCTGCCGATTCTAATTTCTGAAGGTTCAGCTGGCACAATGGGTGCTGCCAGGCTGATTGCTGCAATCTCGATTCGGGTCGGAATGGTGGGATAGCGCGTCGGAGTCGGGGCCGCATCCGTTGGCATCAGAGTTGTCGAACCAGGCACCGCCGTTCCCCACGGCGCCAGGCTGCGCAGCGTCGGGGTCGGAAAACTCACGCGCGGCTGATCGACAAATGGTCGGGTAACTTCGATTTGCGGGGCGAGCTGTTTCCTGGTCAGGCTTGAAACAGGCACATCGAAGGGGCTAAACCCCATGGTTGGGTCGCCTAATTCGTTCACCAACCCAAGGCGCATCAACAGCGCATCATAGATCGTCGAAAAACTCCCTGTGACTCCCAGGATCGTAATGATCAAGCCAACTACAACCAGAATATATGGGCTAATTTTCTTCAATGGGCTATTTTTCTCGGGTTTGATAAATTAACAGCTATTTATAGGATCATAATTCATTGGTTTAAGACGGTCAACCCGTGCAGGATGGTTTATCGCTTTTGTCCGCTACCCGGTTGTATAAATCAGTGGGCGGCCATTGTGGCCGCCCACCCCCCTCCCACCGATAAAATATCGGGGTTTAAACGGATGTAATGAGCTTGTAGCCAAGCCTGTCGACGTTCACGATCAGATTTTCAGTGGAGGGATCCGCCTCCATGAATTTTTGCCGCAACAGATACACCAGATATTTAATCCGCTGGCGTGCCTGAGGGAAATCTTTCCCCCAAACCGCCTGGGAGATCTGTTGGTAATGCACAATTTCGGGGGCGTGTTTGGCAAGGTTAAGCAGGACGCTGAACTCTTTGCCGGTTAATTGAATCCGGGTGTTTTTCAACCGAACTTCACGGGTTTGGATATCGATCGCAAGGCCGACCTGCGGGAAGACAAAGCGGCTGGAATCGCGGGTGGAGCGCGACCGGCGCAGCACTGCCTGAACCCGTTCGACAACCTCGCCTTTGAAGAAGGGTTTGGTCATATAATCATCCACGCCACGCTGGAAGCAGGTCACAACATTTTCTTTGTTATTGAGCGCCGTAAGGATGATGACCGGAGTGTTGCTCACCTGGCGCAGGTGGTCAATTGTTTCCCACCCGTCCATTTCCGGCATCATCAGGTCGAGCAATACCAGGTCAGGGAAAGACAAATTGACTTTATTGAGCGCCTCCTTGCCGTTATTGGCGCTGAGCACGTCAAAGCCGGCATGGCGCAGGATTTGCTTCAGCAAAAAGGCAGTGTCCTGGTCATCTTCGACCACCAGAATCCGCGACCGTTCGCTGGAATAGTATTCGTCGAGATCAGATCCAACTTCCTTTGTGTAAACTGTCTCCATGGTGTCCTCCCTCTGGCTATTAAAAACGAAAAACCGGCTTAAGGCCGGTTTCGCTATTTGGCTCCCTGAACACCCGCCGGAGATTTCGCTCCGGCAAGCGACCATTTCGAGTGATCAGATCCACGCCGCCTGTATTGCTGTTGAAATTATTAACGATAAGTCAACAATCTTAACAAGGATTATACAAAACCATTAATAGTTTGTCAATGCAAACCAAATGGCAAACCATATGAAAATTATCATGAATTTTCATGAATCCCTTAAGGAAATTGTGTTTCTTCGATAACCGGATTGGTTAATTCTCCGATTCCTTCGATACTGACCTGAACCACATCACCCGGTGTCAATGGGCCAACGCCAGCAGGTGTGCCGGTCAACAGCAGATCTCCTGGTTCCAGAGTCATGACCGAGGACGCAAAGGCAATTAATTGTTGGACAGAAAAAACCATGTCGCGGGTCGAAGCCATTTGACGGACATCCTGGTTTACCCGGCAGGTGATTAACTGATCGTATGGGTCGATTTCAGTTTCAATCCATGGGCCGACTGGACAAAAGGTGTCGAAGCCCTTACCGCGCGTCCATTGACCATCGCGCCGCTGCAAGTCTCGTGCAGTGACATCATTGGCGATGGTATATCCAAAAATGTAATCTTTGGCGTCATTGGGTGCAATCCAGCGTCCGCGCCGCCCGATCACCACCGCCAGTTCGGCCTCGTGCTCCACCTGGGTGGATTGCGGCGGCAGCGTGATCGGCATGCGGGGAGCCAGAAGGGATGACGGCGGTTTGAGGAACAGCATCGGCACCTCGGGTACTTCAACTCCATGCTCTTTGGCGTGATCGATGTAATTGCGTCCAACGCAAATGATCTTCGATGGTTCGGTTGGCGGCAGAAGTTGAACGGAATTTAAGTCGATCCCAGCCTCCATCCGCCGGTACTCACCGAAAGGGGTGCCGTCAATTAACCCGACCTGCTCGCCGTAAATCCAGCCGTACGCCGGTACCCCATTACCGGTGTTAAATCGCACGAATCGCATGGTGTCCGCTCCTCAACCTTGACTAATTTCACTTCACTGGCAGAGCGATCTGCTTTATTCCATTGCAATGGAACTCTACCACGAAAGACGAGATGCTTCGGGCTAAAAGTCAGCCCTCAGCATGACATTAAATAGTGTAGCATAGATGGAATTTCGCGGTATAATTTGCGCCGGAGTAAAAACACCCGGGAGGGTAGCTCAGTTGGTTAGAGCGCGTCGCTTACACCGACGATGTCGCAGGTTCGAGTCCTGTCCTTCCCACAGAAACTAAAATTTACCTTGCATGGACCCGGCGTACCCGGTCAATTCTATGTATCCGAACCCCTTGACCGGCAAACCTTGTCGTTTACCCTCTACACCGATCGCCCCTTCCCAATAGGTAATGAAGGTATTGAGTTCCTGGTCTGGTATAAGCGGCTTAACATTTAACACAATTCCCTCAGCCGGGATGCTAATTTCCCATTCAGCCGGGTACTCGGCTCCGCTGTGTGGACTGCGCCAGGTGTCACGGACAATGATCTGAAAATCATCAGAACCGAGCAACTTGGTCGTGCCGTCCGTATTAATAATCGTTCCTGCGTTGTAAGGGTCAAGGCTTCCGTCCTCACGCCGCAGGGTAAACAGCATCAATTCATTGCCCTCATCCAACTGAATCGAGAACCAGTTCCAGCCAACCTGACCCGCGCTCAACGCGCTGGTGCTAAACTCATGGTCCATCCAGCTTAAGCCGTTCACATTCCAAATATTATCGCCTATACGCAATTTACCAGTCGATTCCAGGCGCGTCAGGCTGATGTAATAGGAAGCATTCCCATCTTCCGGTCCTTTTTGACTGTAACCGCGGTCACCCTGCAGAATAGGACCTTTCAAATCGGTCAATTCGAGCTCGAGACCGTAACCTGCCGTGTTTGCGCTCAAAGCATACCTGCCAGCGCCAACCTCCCTCACCGACCAATCTTCCAACCAGACCTCAAATATCGGCAGTCCCTGGCCGCCTGCCAGACCGGCTGCCCCGCGCGAGATCTTCTCATCATATCGAAAATCTTGCGTTTCGATATCGCTGAGGGCAAAATGCGCCAGGTAAGCCTGGCTGGTACGCCAATCTGACCCGGTAACGGGTGCTGATTGTGGTGTCAGCGCCCGTCGAAAAAATGTCAGTTCATAGCCGAACCGGCGGCCTTCTGCGGTCTGCAAATTGCCGGTGTAGTACCACCATTCGGTTTGAAAATCGGGATGCGGTCCGTGGTCGAGCGGAAAATTGAACTCGCGCAGTCCTTCAGCCCGTGCAAATTGGCCATCGACCGGGGCAGTTGGTCCAAGGGTGATCGTTGTTCCTGTCAACGCAGCCGGCTTAGCAGGACCAAAAAGCAGCCATCCGGCTGTCCCCGCCAGGGCTAATACCGCCGCTGCTCCAATGAACTTCCATAGTTTGCCAATGCTACTCATAGCGGATCGCCTCCGCAGCTTCCATGCGGCTCAAGCGCCAGGCTGGAACAACCCCGGCTAACAAGGCCGCACTGACGGCAATTAGCAACCCCAATGCAAAGGCTCCCGGACGCATGTTCAATTGTAGGGTCCAGCCGAAGGAACGCAAGTTGATCACATAAATCAGGATGAGAGAAAGCACTACTCCCGTCGGCACAGCCAGGATTCCGGCAGTCAGGCCCATTAACCCGGTTTCGAGCATCACCAGTTGCCATAGCTGTTTTCCGGTCAAACCCAACGCCTTTAAGACTCCAATTTCACGCTGCTTTTCCAGTTGCAGTAATAACAATGTGCTGAGCACGCCAATGAAGGCGACGATGGTAGCCAAAATTCGCAGGGCCGAGGTGATGGCAAAGGTACGGTCAAAAACATCCATGACATCCTGCCGCAGCGACTTGTTGGGGCGAATAATCAACTGCTGGTCGGTCTGCAGCCCCGATTGCAGGTCACGTACCACCTGGTCCGGATCGCTTTCAGGCGGCAACCGCAATCCAATGGAAGTTACCGCCGTGTCGCCCCAGATCTGTCGGTACTGTTCCATCCAGATCAACAGACTGCCCTCGCTGGAGGCGTAATCATAAAAAACGGCTGCAACCGGAAAAGCTTTTTCACCAGCGGGTGTGTATAGTCGGATACGATCCCCAACCGCCATTCCCAGCCGGTTCGCCAGCGGTTCAGATAGCAGCACTGCTCCCCGTTCCATGGCCTGCATCATATCGTCCGGAGGTTCACCGCCAGCTTTGAACAAACGTTCCCGGCTAATATCCGGGTTAGTCGTGGCTGACAGGTTCACTGGTCCCTGCGGTGACTCAATCACCGTCGAGCGCAGCCGGTCCACCCGAGCCAACTCCGGCCAGGCTGTGACCTGCTCCACCACTCCCGGATCGATCGGGGTTGTGGAGGTATTGGAAGTGAAACTCGGAGCGGATATATACACATCACTCTGCAGCGTCTGCTCCAGCCACACGGTGACGGTATACCGAAAACTGTCGATCATTAACGAAACCCCAATCGTCACTGCCACTGCAACCATTAATGCCGCTACCGCCACGGCTGTTCGGCTGAGGGTGTTGACCAGATTTCGCGGCGCCATGCGCCCCAGGCTGCCAAACCACCGGCCAGTTAGCGGGGTAACTGCCGCCAACAGGCCGCGCATGGCCACTGCAGAAAGCATGGCAAAACTTATCACCACCAACATTGTCCCGACAAGACCAGGAACAATGCTATTCGTGGTAATTTGAAACAGGAGTACGCTGGCTCCAGCCAAAAACACCCCTGCTAGCCCGATCAACCAGGTCACCAGGCGGGTCTTTTTCTCCAGACCCGAACGCAGCTGCGCAGAGCGCGGTTCGACCAGCGCAGCCTCGATTGCAGGGGGTACAGCGGTTGCCATGGTCGCCAGAACACCCAGCACCCCGCCTTTGACCAGGCTGCTGACTGGCAGCCCTACCGCGCGCACGGTTGTGGCGAAATACAAGTCATTGATGGTCTGAGTGACCATGCTGACCGTATTGCGGCCAAGGACAATGCCAAGACCCACTCCCAGGAGGGACCCGGCAACCCCGACAATCAGAGCTTCACTGATGACCAGAGTGAACACCTCGCTGCGGGTAACCCCCAGGCTGCGCAGCGTACCAAACAGACCTCTCCTGCGCACGACCGAGAAGGTCATGGTGTTGTAAATGAGAAACAGCCCGACCACCAGTGCCAGCATGGATAACGCCGTCAGATTCAACTGAAAAGCAGCCGTCATTTGTTCAGTCGAGCCGTGCCGCGCTTCCACGGCTTCCAACCGCACACCGGGAGGCAGATCAGCTTGCAGCTCTGCTGCAGGCCTGGGATCATCCTCTGGCAGTATCAAGTCGATGCGGTCTAATTGCCCGATTTTTCCGGTCAATTCCTGCGCTGTGGCAATATCCGCCAGCACCACCCCATCCAGGATTCGGCGGGTTAGTGCATCATCGGTCGTAAGCACCCCTGCCAGGTATACCTCGCGTGTCCGACCGTCGAAATTCAAAGGGAAGCTGTCCCCAGGTACCAGGTTGGAGCGGGCTGCCAGATCAGCCGAGAGCAGCACCGCACCCGGCATCGTTAGAAAAGGGGTTAATGATCCAGTATCCAG
>CALMGN010000136.1 GCA_937863605.1 uncultured Anaerolineaceae bacterium | reverse complement strand
CGCAGAATGCCGTAGGGCGGGCGTTTGCCGTGGGTTTTTTCCACCAGCAGGCAGTAGGCCAGCAGCTGGTAAATGTGCCCCGGGTGCGGCTCAGGCGGCGCCCAGCCGCTTTTAACCTCCACCGGGATAATGACGCCGTGCTCTTCCACCAGATAGTCCGGCTTGCCGGTCAGATGGGTGTCGGGGTCGTACAGCGGACGTTCCGGCGCGCCAATCACCTTGGGGTCGCTGTAGAGCACGCGCCCGGAGGGCAGCCCGGCTGACCGCTGCTGGCGCCGGCTCAGCCAGAGCAAGGCCAGCGCAATTGCAACCAGGAGGAGCGCGATAATCCAGGGCATGGCTCAGGGCAGGAACTGCAGCGTGACCGTCACTGCTGCCACTACCAGGGCTGCCAGCAGCAAAATCCAACCGGCAGCTCGTAGCAGGGTCGCGGTCAGCACGCGTTGGCCGTGGCTGCGGTGAAAACCGCTGCCCGCTGATAACTCCTGTTGGTTTTCGGAGGCGATTCCTTGCAGGTGATACCACCAGGCGCGGTGGCAGTACAGGTAGGCGCCAATCTCGGATGCGCGAATGACCCGCATTAATCCGGCAGGCGTTTGAGGGCCTGCTCCAGCGCCTGCTGGAGGCGTTCCTCGCGCAGGCTGAGGGTTAGGTCGCCGCGCGTGCGTTCAACAATGCCGCGCACCAGATCAGTTTGACGGCGCAGGCCGTTGGTCAGCGCATCCGGGTAATCGACCGTGACCAGCAGGTTATAAATTTCGTCCATCCAGCCTAACAGGCGTTCTGCTTCCGGTGAATAGCCCTGCCGTAAAATATCCAGGGTGCGGCGGCGCAGTTCACCGGTGACCTCGGCTAAACCGTTTAAATAGGTGTTGATTTCAACATCCAACACTTCCGGTTTCGGTAGTCGCTGGTTTTCAATGATGGCGCAGGTGAGAGTCGCCTCGACGTATTCTTTGAGTGCGTCCTGGGTGTAACCAGCGAAGAACAACTGGGGGAATTTCACCAGAGATTTTTTTAGATCAGCAGCGATCTTGCCGGCTTCGGCCAGATTTTGGTGCGCGGCGTCATTTTCACTGCGGTGAATGGCGCGAATGGTATTGGCCGAGAGGCGGGTCAACTGGCGTGCCTGCACCAGAGCGTTGTCGCGCGCCTGATTTAAGGTTTCAAAAGCTTGATGGACGATTTCTGTGAATTGCAAAAAGTCTTCCAAGGATTATTCTTTCGGAGGGGCTGGGTCAGCCGGGGGAGACTCGGCTGGCGGGGTATCCGGCGGTTGAACGCGCCGGAATAAGTCGTTTGCCAATCCCGGGTCGCCTTTTGGAAGCGAAATTTCCCCAAAAATCGACTCGTAACGGGCAATATTTTCAGTCAATGCTCGCTGGAACAGTTTGACTCCAGCTGGCGACATGATGACCCGGGATAAAATTTCAGAATGCGGCTTTCCGGGCAGCGCCTGCGAGAAGTCCAGCACAAAATCAAATGGCGTGTGACTGATGCGGGCGACGTTGCTGTAAACCGCCTGCAAATCATCCGGCATCTCCATGTTAAAACCAGGAGCGGGAGGTTTTGATTGACCGTTCATAGCAGTCGATCCTTAAAATGGAATATCTTCGCCAGCATCCCCTTCAGGGAATTCGCTGCCGCCGCCTTCACCTTCACCCTCTGTGCGGGTGGACATAAAGCGGACTGTGTTGGCATAGATTTCAAAGGATGAGCCGGTAGTTCCATCCTGACGGGTAAAGGTTTTCGGGCTCCCGGTGACGGGATCAGCGGTAAGGCGGCCTTCCACCAGCACCTTGCTGCCCTTTCGCAGATACTGATTGCAAGTCTCGGCCTGTTTACCCCAGGCGGATACCCGGAACCAGATGGTTTCTTTAACTTTTTGGCCGTTTTGGCCGGTGTACTGCCGGCTGGATGCAACGGAAAAGCTGGTTACCGCCTGACCGCTGGGGGTATAGCGCATTTCCGGATCCTTACCCAGATTTCCGACGATGATGATGGTATGGTACATGGCGACTCCTGTAGATCAAAGCAAATATCGACTATTTACGACTACAAACTTTATTGTACACGAGAAAGTAAGAAAATAACTACCGGCAGGAGTAGCAGCATATAACAGCCCCGATCTAGTTCTTGATGCTTTGACTGGAAATTGACTATACTATGTCCATACTATTCCCTTGCACTACTCACCTTCGGAGGTGTTATGAGCTTCTGGGATGATTTTTTAAATTGGCTGCGGTCATTGAGCAGCGGCTCGAGCGCGCCGGCGGAACCAGTGGGGTCCACGCCAGACCCGGTGACTCGCAAAGTGTCGCTGGTCATCTTTGACCCGCCGGTTCCGTCGCAGGGCGGCAAACTACTCTCGCGTGTGTTAGGCTGGGGCGACACCGCCGCGCTGGTGGAAGGCTACATCGCTGATCTAAAGGCCAGCAGCCACGGCTATCTGAATTATGAAATCGTCGAGACCATTCAATCGCCGACCTTCCCAGTCAAAGCTGACGGGTTTGTGTATGACGCAGACGCCTACCTGCAATCCTGGCTCACCGGCAGCGGTTTTCATATGCCGGATATGGTCGATTACCACCGCATTCTGGCGGACTTTAACCTGGTCGCCAAAATCAATTCCGGGACGATCGATGAGGTCTGGCTGATGGCCATGCCTTACGGCGGTTTTTACGAGTCGATTATGACCGGGCCGGGGGCATTTTTCTGCAACGCTCCGCCGCTGAACGGCACCACAGCCGCACGGCGCTTTATCATCATGGGCTTTACCTACCAGCGCGGTGTGGGGGAAATGCTGGAAAGCTTTGCCCATCGCTCTGAATCGATCCTGCGGCAGGTGTTCCGCGCAGCGACCGGCGCGAAAAACCTGTGGGCGCGCTTTATCCGCTACGATCAGGCCTCTCCCGGGATGGCCGAGTGCGGCACGGTGCATTTTGCGCCCAACAGCACCCGCGATTATGAATGGGGCAACCCTACGCCGGTGTTGTGCCGCAGCCGCAATTGGGAGCATTTTCCTGACCTGGACGGCGCTCCGGTGACGGTCACCTGCGAAGAGTGGGGCAATGGCGATATCCGGGCGCACCACAACTGGTGGCTCAGGCTTTTCCCGCACATCACCGGACAGGCCAATTCGATCGCTTACAACTGGTGGAAGTACATCACCGATCCCAATGAAGTCCATTAAAGAGGAAATACCCCATGACCAACCGGCTGGATGACATTCAGGCTTACCGAAAAAAGATGAACGAGCGCATCTTCGAAATCGACCACCTGGGGATTAAGCGCTTCTTCAACCTGGATACTGCGGCCTACAATGACGCGGCGCTGGATGGCAAGACCAAGGAACTACTCGGATTGACCGCCTCGATGGTGCTGCGCTGCAACGACTGCATCGATTATCACATTGTGCAGTGTGTGGATGCCGGGTGGAGCGACGCGGAATTGTACGAGGCGTTCAACGTGGCGTTGGTAGTAGGCGGCAGTATCGTCATCCCGCACCTGCGCCATGCGGTGGAAACCTTGGACCTGGCGCGCGGACGCGGGGAGGAATAATCGCGGTCATGCGCCGAGATTTGCTGCGCGACCCAAGCGAACAGGCGATTCTAGTCGTCACCCTGCTGGTGATCCTGGCGGTCTTTGTGCTGGCAGCGGCTCCAACATTATGCTTGCTGCCGCTAGGGGCCGTTTTAATGGTGGTCGTGGCTTTCCAGATGAATCAGGCGCACCACCGCGAAATCGTGCAAAATGCGCAGCGCGTCAGCAGGCAAACGGCCCCCGATCTGGCTCAGCTGGCAGCAGAATGCGGCCAAACCCTCAACTCCGGGCCGTTTGAGTTGTATGTGCTGCGCGCCCGGCAAATGAATGCCTATACCTTTGGCTTCTCTGACCCGCGGGTGGTGGTGTTGTACTCGCCGCTGCTAAAGGTGATGGATGCCAGTGAATTGCGTTTTATCATCGGGCATGAGCTGGGCCACGTGGTGTTCAACCACACCTGGTTAACCACCCTGCTGGGCGGGATTGCCGGAGTGCCGCCGTCCTTCGGCGCAGTCATCATTTTTACTTTCGCCTTCCGCTGGTGGAGCCGCGCCTGCGAATATTCGTCCGACCGGGCCGGGCTGGTGGCTTGCGGCAGCCTGGAAAAAGCCGTCTCGGCGCTGGTTAAGCTGGCCGCTGGGGATTTGCATTCGCCGGCCGAGATCGAACGGGCGCTGCGGCTGCTGGATGCCGAGGATGATTCGCCGGTCAACGTGTTGGGGGAAAGCCTGGCAACCCATCCTATGATCATCAACCGCATCGAGAAATTGCGCAAATTTGCCGCTTCAGCGGAATACCGCAAATTGA
>CALMGN010000135.1 GCA_937863605.1 uncultured Anaerolineaceae bacterium | reverse complement strand
TTACTTCGAAGCCGGATCAATGTCAAGGACTGCCCTTTTCGGTCATATGCCCATCCAGCGGCCAGCGCTATGGTCAGGTTTAGGCGTATAATTCGCGCAGGAGAAACCCGCATGATCCCAACTCGCCTAGAACGCCTCTACCAGCTGATGAACGCTTCCGGACTGGATGCGCTCGCGCTAAATCCGGGTCCCAGCCTGTTTTACCTGACCGGGCTTAATTTCCACCTGATGGAACGGCCAACCGTGCTGCTGTTGGCTCCACCTGCCGCCCCGGCGCTGGTCATGCCCGAACTGGAGTTGCCAAAGGTCGCAGCTGCGCGTGTGCCATTGACCCCCTTTGCCTTTGGGGATAACCCGCAGACCTGGGGCGAGGTGTTTACGAAGGCTGCCGCGGCGCTTCACCTGGAAGGAAAACGTGTTGGTGTCGAACCTACCCGACTACGCTTTCTGGAACTCTCCTACTTGAAAAATGCGGCACCGAAAGCTGCTTTTATCTCCGGTGAAAGCGTTTTCAACCAGCTGCGTCTGCAAAAAGACAGTGAAGAAATCGCCTTCATGCGTGAAGCAGCCGTCATTGCACAGAATGCCCTGAAGGCCACGCTGCCCATGGTGAAACCCGGCGTGACCGAACGCGAACTGGCCGCAGAACTGGCTGTCCAATCATTGCGCGCCGGATCGGATTCCGAATTGCCGTTCGCTCCCATTGTCGCCAGCGGACCAAACAGCGCCAACCCGCATGCCGTTCCCAGCGACCGCAAAGTCGAGGTTGGCGATTTACTGCTGTTCGATTGGGGCGCTTCCTATCGCGGTTATGCTTCCGATATTACCCGTACATTTGGAGTTGGCCAACTTTCCGCTGAATTGCGACAAATTTACCAACTGGTCAAAGAAGCCAATGCTGCCGGGCAGGCAGCGGGACGGCCGGGTCTGCGCGCCGGCGACGTCGATCATGCTGCCCGCGGGGTCATTCAACGCGGAGATTACGGTCCCTACTTCACCCACCGTACCGGTCATGGGTTGGGCATGGAAGGCCACGAAGCGCCGTACATGTTTGCCGAAAACGACCTGCTTTTGCAGGAAGGGATGGTTTATACGGTGGAACCGGGGATTTACCTGCCTGGCAAAGGCGGAGTACGCATCGAGGACGATATGGTCATTACCGCCGACGGTGCAGTCAGCCTGACAGATTTTCCGCGCGACCTGACCATCCTTTAAAATCGTCATCGAGGAATTATCTTTATGGCCCTTGAAATTCATGCCTTCGCGCTCGGTCCGCTGGCCAATAACACCTACGTGATTGTTGAACCTACCACCGGACAAGCAGTGGTGGTTGACCCAACCTTTGACAGCCGGCACATTGTCGAAGCTGTCCAGAAGGCTGGTTGGAAAATCACCCAGGTATGGCTGACCCACGCTCATTTTGACCATACCGCCGGGGCTGCTGAGTTCACCCGCCTGGCCAACCCGCCTCTGCCCATAGGCATCCACCCCCTGGACCTGGATCTGTTCCACAGCGGCGGCGGTGCCAGCCAGTTTGGCGTAGTTGTGCCAGATCTGCCGGAACCGATTCTCTTGTTTGAGCACGGGCAGCTGCTTTCGATTGGCGCCGAGCAGGTGGAAGTGCGTCACACCCCCGGTCATTCGCCAGGACATGTCGTGTTTTACCTGCCTCAGGCCAGCGCAGCCCTGGTGGGCGACCTCATTTTTAAAAATGGAGTCGGCCGCACCGATTTAACTGGCGGGAATATGTCCCAATTGTTGCGAAGTATCTACAACCAGATCTTCTCGCTGCCCCCGGAGACCCGCCTGCTCTCCGGCCACGGCCTGGAGACTACCGTGGCTGACGAAAAAGAATACAACCCCTATATACAGTAATTAAAACGGCTCGACTGTACAGACCTGGGTGGATACCCCTGCCCGGTTAAAGAACGCTGACCAGAGGGTCAGAACCAGTTGCCTGGGCGGGATTGGCGTTGTTTGCATATCCAACCCGTTTCCGGGTATGGTCTCCTCGATGGGAGTAGGTTCCTCCGTCGGGGGAACCCATGGCGTGGGGATTTCAGTCGGTCCTGAGGTGGCAGTGGGCACGGGCGTGGTTGGCGACGGGGTCACTACAGCCGTTGTCGGTGTCAGGGTCGTCGGAATTGCCGTGGTGGGTATGGCTGTGGTGGAGACTGCCGTGGTCGGCGTGGGGGTCTTGGGTGTAGCTGTAGGCACCAGGGTAGTTGGCGTTGGAGTTTTGGGCGTGGCTGTAGGCACCAGGGTAGTTGGCGTTGGAGTTTTCGGCGTGGCTGTCGGTACAAGAGTCGTCGGCGTCCCCGTGGTCGCAGTGGGCAGCGGTGTTGTTGGGATACCTGTAGGCGGTAAAGTTGTCACCTGGGTCGGTCCTGGCCCCGGGTTAGTGGTACCTGCCGGAGTCAAGCCGGAGGTCGGGGCAGCAGTTGGGATCATAGTAGGGCTAATCCCTGCGCCAGTTGCAATCGGGATACCGCCTTGGGTCGGAATGATTAAACCGACTGCAGGCGGCGTGTCGCCAAAAGTCTGATCCGGCGTAAGCAATACTTCATCCCGCCTTAAATCATCTAATATTCCAGGCAAAATGGGGGCTAGCTGTTGGACCTCATCAAAGGAGTAATCTGCTGAAGATTTCGACAGAACTCGCACACCAAAAAAAACATGATCAA
>CALMGN010000134.1 GCA_937863605.1 uncultured Anaerolineaceae bacterium | reverse complement strand
GATGGTCACCTCGATCACGTCGCCGACCTTGAGCGCCGTCCCCTGCGGGATTTGCGAGCGGTGCAGCAACCCATCCTGCTTGACGCCGATGTCAACGAAGGCGCCGAAGTCGATCACATTGCGCACGGTGCCCTTCAACCGCATCCCGGTCGATAAATCTTCCATTTTCAGCACATCCGAACGCAGCACCGGGGCGGGGGCGTCGGAACGCGGGTCGCGCCCAGGGCGCGCCAGAATGTCAAGGATATCGGTCAGGGTGGGCACGCCAGCGCCCATTTCAGCAGCGAGTTTTTCCATGCCAACCTGCCCGCGCAACTGCGCCAGCATACGGCGGCGCTCGACCAGTGGATCGGCCGGCTTGACGCCGGCGCGCATCAATGCCGCCCGCGCAACCGCATAGGATTCAGGGTGAATGGCAGTGGCATCCAGCGGCTCGCGGCTGTTATTAACCCGCAGGAAGCCGGCTGCCTGCTCGAAGGTTTTATCTCCCAGCTTGGGCACGCGGCGCAAGTCAGCCCGGCTGCCAAACGGCCCATTTTCCTCGCGGTAGGCCACAATCGTCTCGGCTAACCGCGGCCCGATGCCGGCCACATGCGTCAGCAGCGCCGGTGAGGCGGTGTTGGCGTCCACCCCGACCCAGTTGACCACATCCTCGACCACACCGGCCAGCGTGCGTCCCAGCTCTGGCTGGTCAACGTCGTGCTGGTACATGCCTACCCCGATCGATTTGGGGTCAATTTTGACCAGTTCGGCCAGCGGATCCTGCACCCGGCGGGCAATGGAGACCGCGCCGCGCAGCGAAACATCCAGATCAGGCATCTCGGCGCGCGCCAGCGGGCTGGCGGAGTACACCGAGGCGCCGGCTTCGTTGGTGATGATATAGCGCACGGGTTTGACGGCGGGGTCGGGCAGGGCGATCAGTTCCGCCGCCAGCTGCTCCGACTCGCGCGAGGCGGTGCCGTTGCCGATGGATATCAGGGTGACTTTGTACTGTTTGACCAGCTCATGCAGCGTGTTGAGCGCTTCCTTCCAACGTTTCTGCGGCTCGTGCGGGTAGATGGTGGTAGTGGTCAGCAGCTTGCCAGTCGGGTCGATGACCGCGGCCTTGCAGCCGGTGCGGAAGCCGGGGTCGATGCCAAGCACAGTGTGCCCCGCCAGCGGCGGCTGACCCAGCAGCGCGCGCATATTCTCGGCGAAAACCCGGATGGCATGCGCCTCGGCGGTCTCGGAAAGCGAGCGGCGCACGTCGCGTTCGATGGCGGGTAATAACAGGCGTTCAGCCGCGTCCGACGCCGCGGTTTGCAGGTGCGGGGAAAAGGCTGAGCGCGTGTCGGGGGGATAATGGCGGTGGATGACCGGCTGCCAGTCGCTTTCGGCGACAGCCACCTGGATTTTGAGCACTTTCTCGCTTTCACCGCGGTTGAGCGCCAGAACCTGGTGCGGCCGCAAGCGGTCGACGCGCGTCTCGTAGGCGTAGTACAGGCTGTAAACCGATTTTTCGTCCCGGGCATCGGCAATTTTTTCAGCGTGCAGCACGCCGAAATGCAGCGCCTTTTCGCGCACCCCTTGCCGGACGGCAGCGTCTTCGGCAATCGTCTCGGCGACGATGTCGCGCGCGCCGGCCAGGGCGTCTTCGGCGGTCTCGACCGCTTCGTTGAGGTAGGCGGCTGCCAGTTCAAGCGGGTCGCCGGCGTCGCGCGGCTGCTGGAGGATCAAGTCCGCCAGCGGCTGCAGGCCGTGTTCGCGGGCGATGCTGGCGCGGGTGCGGCGTTTGGGTTTATACGGGGCGTACAGGTCTTCCAGTTCGGTGAGGGTGGCAGCCGCGCTGATTTTGGCGCGCAGCTCATCGGTCAGCTTGCCCTGTTCTTCAATGGAGGCCAAAACGGTGGCAGTGCGCTCGTCCAGCGCGCGGCGTTTCTCGACCGCGGATTCCACCTGGCGCAGCTGTTCCTCGTCCAGGCCGCCGGTCATTTCCTTGCGGTAGCGGGCGATGAAGGGGATGGTGTTGCCGGCGTCGAGCAGTTCGATGGCGGCGCTGACCTGGGTGGGTTTGACGTTGATGGCAGCGGCGATGACTTTGGGGTCGAGCATGGGGGAGTCCTTTGGTGTGTGGGGTGTTAATGGGATTGTAACACGGGGAGGGCAGGGTTTCTGTAGCGCAAATTTGCAATTTGTGCTGGCGAAATGCAATTTGGCCCTACATGGGGAGAGGCCAGGTTAGGGGGCCGTATTCGGTTCCGGTTTCAGGTAGGGTGTGCTTCAGCGCACCATAGTGCGGTTTGTCATTG
>CALMGN010000133.1 GCA_937863605.1 uncultured Anaerolineaceae bacterium | reverse complement strand
ATGTTCGGACACCGGATTTTTCGGTTCAGGCCAATTGGCAGCAACATAGCCATCGGCGGCGGTACCCAGATCCAGATCAGCCCAGCCCGCCCAATCGTAATTGTAATCTCCAACCGGCCCAGCCTCGGCGATTAACGAAAGGTTCACTTCTTTACCACTCCAGGCTGAAAGATCGACCGCGTAATTTCGCCAACGCCGGTCGCTGGGGTTGGCTTTAGGGTTAATGTAGCGAATAAACATGAACTCGCCCCCCTCAGCGCCTTTCTCCCGGATGTAGATCTTGAAATTCACGCCGTCGCCTTTTTCAGGCGTCCATACTTCTGGTGAAAGCGCGATTGAAAAGCGCAGAAGGGCACTTTCCGGCACCATCACATCGTAGATCAACTCCATGGGTGCATCCTTTTCGGGATGCGTGTATACCACCTCGCGGGTATCGTCACGCCGTTCGATCGGGTCAAAAATCTTCCAAACCTGTTTCTCAGGTGCCCCCTCCCTGGGGGTGCTATCCCCCAGCGAGATTACCTGGCCACCTAAGGCTAAATTCTCATATGCTGCGGGGAGAATTTCAATCGAAAATTGGTCAACATTGGATTTGGTGATAGGCGTCGTTGCCCATACTACCCCCAGGATTATGAACCCTACCAGCCCAGCCAGCAAGGCTCGGGTTAAGAACTTCCAGTTATGGTCAGTCAGTACTTTGATTAAAATTACCGCGAGTGCTGTCAGGGCCAGAGCTACCCAGATGCCCCGGCTAAAAGTGAGCAGAATCGTGGTGAAAATCATACTTGCTGAGACGCCTGCTAAAACCTGCACCCATAGCTTGCGCGATTGGAAGATTGTCAAAATCGCCAGCGGCAGGATGATGGCTAGTGTATTAGCCAGCGTAGTGGGTGAATCAAACACGAAGTAGACCCTGCGTAAATGGGTCCCGTACACATACATATCCGGGAAGCCCTGACGCATGGTTAATTCGACCGATGGCCAGAGAGGTTTATCCAATAAAAACTCTAGGATGCCGCCCAGTGAAACCAGAGCGCCAATCGTTGTCAGCCCAATAATCAACCCGTTTACCAACCGGGGAAAGCGCCGCAACGTCAAAGGCACCAGCCAGAAAAGCGGCAGGTAAAGGATGGAAATATACGTGCCCCACAGAGCTACTGATCCACTGCGGTCCAATATCAGGTGCATTAAAAGGACGCCAACGTATAGCAGCACCGGCAGGTCAAGCGAAGTGCCACTCACCAGCAATTTTCTGGCGAGCACGCAGCGTACACCCCACAGCAGCACCAAAATTACCAGCAATGCCTCTTTCCAATATGTGCCTACAGGCTCCGACACAAGCCGCTTGATGACCAGATGAAAAGGCAGCAGTCCAAGAAAAACAATAATACCCACACTGATGATCCGATCCAACCAGAGGTCAAGCGTAGGCTTGGTTGTGATGCTAGGTTGAGTCTCTTTCACGTCTGGTGCTCCTAATCCATTGCGTTTGTTTGTATAGCGGTAAAGTCAACAGCCCATAAACGATGAGCAAGAAAATCCCCCCGATAAGCAGCCCCCCAATGTACGAAAGGTCTGGCAGCAAGCGTTCAACGGCATTAACGACGAGCCAGGCAGCCAAACCCGCTACAAGTGCGGCCAGGAACAGTTTCCCCGTGGTTTTCCATCCACTGAGACCCACAGTAAAATAAAACCTGGATCGTGCCAGCCAGCCTAACAATAATAATTGCACTGCCAACCCGAGCACAGCTGACCAAGCCAAGCCATTATACCCAAAATTTTTCATCAATAAAAGATTCGCAACCAGCCGAATAACCGTCTGAACACAGTTGACTGCTAACACCGTCCAACCCTTGCGTGTGGCGTAAATCAGCCGCCAGAGCGGCTGACAGAGCGCATCTATCGTCACTGCCAACGTATAAATTGCCAGGACTGCGCTGACCTCGGCCGTGGCCTGGGATGAAAAAGCGCCGTGCTCAAGCAACAGCCTCACCAGCGGGACGCGGAGTACGATCAAACTCACCCCAGCAGGCAAAGCAATCGCCAGCACAAGCCCCAGCGAGTGGCGCAGTGCTCGGACAACTTCATCAAATTGTTTTTTACCCACAGATTCAACTAATGTGGGAAATACAACATAAGAAACTGCCAACCCACTCACCTGCCCAACCACCAGCGCCAGGTGATAACCAAAATTCAGCACGGCTGCTGCGCCTTCACCCAGACCGATAGCCATTGCACGGTCGATGAACAGAATGAGGTGGTGCACACTGTAGCCCGCCGCCATCCAACCCATCAGTCGAAAGGCCTCTTTCAGATCCATGCGTACGACCGGGGTAGGCTCTGCTTTACCGCGCACTTCCCGCCAAACACGCAATAGTAGTGGCAATTGGAAGGCAAACGCAGCGAACCCGCCGAGTGTCACACTCCAGCCGGTACGGTTTAACGGATTTTGGTGCGGTAGCCAGAGGAGGCTGGCCATAAAGACGAGGTTATATACCGCGGCCGTCAGTGCCGGACGGGCAAAACGTCGGTAAATTTGCAAGAATGAGCCAGCCAGGGTTGACAGCCCCATCAACAGGATGCCTGGAAGCATGGGGGTCAAGAGAGCTGCGGCTTGCTGCCGTTCACTTTCGGTGAAGCCGGGCGAGAGCCAGCGTAAAAATATTGGCGCTGCCAACGCCGTACACAATACCAACCCGATCAATATCAACACCACCCAGGCAGACAACCGGTATCCCCATGCCCAGGCTGAGCGCTCACCGGCTTGCCGGCGAACCTGCGAAAAAAGCGGCATCAATACTGGCGACAAGATGATGGGCAGCGCGATGAAGACAAATTCCGGCACAGCAAAGGCTACCAGGTAGGTATCAGTTGCCCGCCCCACACCCAACGTATAAGCGATCACCGACTGGCGCAGGAAGCCTGTCAGGGTTGCCAACAATAGGCTGACCATCACAACTGCGGTATCGCGGAGGTCGCTCTTGTTCATGCCTTACGGCTCTTGAGGAACGACAACAATTCGCGGGTCACCCCAGCCAGCCCAGTCAAAGCGGTTGTCGCCGGCGGGACCTGCGTCTGTTTTGAAAATGATGGCAATTTCCTTTCCAGCAACGGATGTTAGATCGATACTCGCAAATTGCCAACGACGATCGGTAAAATTATGTTTAGGATCCAGATACCCGCTGAAAATTTCTTGACTTAAGCCGGAAGACAACAAAGATACCGTAAAATTTACTCCATCTCCCACTTGATTCCAGGAGTCAGGCGATATTCCAAACCAGAAATTTAACCTAACCTCATCACCTTTCTCGATCTCAGGTATATGTAAGGTGTAGTTCGCCCAGGATTCCGGATGCATAAAAATGACCGATTTTTGCTCACCATTAATTTCAAAAATATCGCCTTTAATATAATCTTCAGCTATGTTTGGTGAATAGACGGCCTTAGTCATATTGGATATAAAGTTATAAACTTCATTCGCAAGAGTCATTTGGCTGGCTTTTATAGCCAATTCATAATGCTTCGCTGCCTTGCCATGTTCACCTAACTTATAATACAGATTAGCAATCGCAAAATGGCCCGCTTCCCAACCTGGAGAACGAATAATGGCTTTCTGGTAGGAAGCGATCGCACCTGAGATATTATTATTCGTTCTATATAAATCACCAAGAGCAATTAAAGGAAGAGACTCAAATGATTCCAGATCTCCAGCCAAAGAAAACTCCTTTTCAGCGTTAGGAAAATCATTCATCACCACAAATAATTCACCCAAAAAATAGTGCGCTGCACCATCATCGCTACGAAAACGCACTACATCAGTATAACTTTTCTCAGCAAGATCAAATTGATTGCGCAACCGGAATATGTGCCCTAGTAATAAGCTTCGATAATAATTTTGGTCAATTTTTACTAAGTGCTTGTCAATTTGTTGATTTGATTCTGTGGAACTTGCAACACAAGTGGCAACTTCCCAAAATCGCGAATCATATGGACGGGCCCAGGTCTTAACCAGCTTTTCATAGGCGCGCCAGCACTCCGCTGTTTTTTCATCGGGAGAATTACCCTCTGCGTGTCCCGATGCCAGGTAATCCTCCGGTGCGCCGCGAATTGCAGCAATCCATTTTGACGTTTGATTAACCTTGGCAATATCACCGCTGGCAAAATACAAATTTCGCCACAGCTCTAAAATTTCCACATCAAATAAACGAAGGTGGAAGGAATCATTAGCGGCTATCGGCGTAGTAAATTCCAAAATGTTTTCTACCCCGGATAGATTTTGTTGCTGCAGGTATAGATTGCCAAGCAATTTTAAAGTTTCCAGGTCATTGCGACTGATTTGGCTGGCTTGGTTCAACAAAGTCTGTGCTTGCTCCAATTGATTTCGATCGGTATAAACAAGCCCTAAATCGCGATACCCAAAACTACTATCAGGTTGTAACTCCTGGTACTCTTGATAACAACCTTCGGCTCGATCGTATAATCCACTTACACGAGCCGCCTCGGCTTCTGCTGCTAAAATTAAATGCGCATCCGGGTTCATTTGGGTTGTTTCCAAAGAGTACTTCCCGTGAAGGACGTCAAGCACTGCGCTTAATGAAATTGAATCTGCTACATTTGTAAGTAAATCAAAATTATTGGAAGTAATATCTGATCGCCCCAATTGCGACAACAAACGTATTTTTAATTCAGATTTAAGGCCACTTTGATCATAAGCCGGGTCAAGTGTTGGTTCAACCGACCCATCCGGTAGCTGAATTTTGATCCAATATGGCGCAGCAGCCAGTTCTGGATGGTATTCGATCGATTTGGCAAATAACTGAACCGCTTCTTGATCCTGGCCTTGGTAAGCCTTCAATAATCCCAAATTAGCATAAAGTCCCGTAGTCCAACCTTCCAATGAGTCGCTGACGATTGCCTCTTCAAAATGTTGGTTGGCAGCCTTTAAGTCGTCCTGGTACCACGCCAACCACCCCGCCTGGGCTAGGTAAGGTGAATACCCTTGTTTGAGAGCGATGGCTTGTTCAAGATTTTGTCTCGCCTGCTCAATCTGACCGGTTTCAAGGTCCACTTTTGACAACATCCAGCGATAGTGGGCCGATAAGGGATCGAGATAAACGGCCATTTGAAAATTTTTGGCAGCATCCCGCCACCGGTGCTCCTGAAAAGCCAAAAACCCAGAAGCGTATTGATTACTTGCCAGGGATGACAGAAGTGCTACGAAGACGGCCACTCCCATTATCACCCGCGAGAGTTTTATCGTCTCAAATATTGGTTCTACCTTTACGAGTTCAGTGTGTTCATCCGATGGGAAACGAGATAACGCTAATAAAAGCCCAACAATTGCCCAAACAGGAAAGCTAAAGAATGGCGGCGTTTCTCGGGTCACATCCAGAAGACCCCAGGACAATTCCCCTGCAATTCCAGCCAAACAAGCTGCCACTAATAGCCGCTGGTGTTGATTCCCACGCAACCAGGTGTTTAAACCAATTCTGATCAACGCGTACAACATTCCCAACAAACCGAGCAAACCGGCCAGACCAGTGAATGCCGCAGTCTCTAAGAAGATATTATGCCCATGAAGTTTAAGCAAGCCTGAGCGAAATCGGATCACATAAAGCGGGTCATCCAATATGTCTTGTGAACCACTGACTAAGGTAACGTTTTTTGAAAATTTTGTGTAGATGTACTCGTTATCCGGCCCGCCGCCTAATAACGGATGATTTCGAATTGCAGCGATCGCCCCAGTCCAATGCGCAAATCGACCATTAAATGAGTAGATATTAACCGTTGCCGCTATTCGAATACTTGCAAAGAGTAAGCCGGCCGCGACCAGAATAATGGTGACAATCGTAAAGACGCGTACAACCGGTCTCGATGTAATTTTCACCCATAACGCCTGGATATGGTTCCACAAAGAGAAAATCAAAAAGACGCCGAAACCCACGAGCCAGGCAAAAAAACCTTCAAATGATCGAGAATAAAGAATTACAGCAAGAATCAGCACTTCAAGAAGAGCGATTCCCCATTTTAGAGTTTTGCTTAATCGCCCCTGTGATTGATTAATAAAAAATAGAGCTCCGCCCAGTGGAGCTGTAATGAGTAACGAACGGGCAATTAAATTCGCGCCACCCATTTCAGTGGGGTGCAATCGGTATGAGAAAACCATCAAACCGTTAAAGACAGTAGCAATATCCAGGGTTTTGATTAACGCTAACACAACCGGTAAACCGGCCCCAAAAATCAAAATCATCCAGGCAGCCGTCTTCAATTCGGAAATAGTCCGGACAAACCATGCAACACAGCCCGCCAGGCAAATGAGAATCAGCATATTGAGTACATAAGAAAAACTTTGGCCTGGGACAGGAGAAACCAGCGCTGCCAATACCAGGACTGCGGCGAAGAATGCAGCCCACCTCCAATAGCCTGTTTCATTTCGATAGAGATAGCTGATCCCGTTTTTCTGGCTCAATCCAAATATTAACAAGAAACCGATCATTACAACATAAACCGCTCCAACTTCTTGAACGGCTGAGGCTCGGAAAAAGATCACCGAGCTATAAAGACCCGCAGCCGCCAAGGCTGCGCCGCCCGACCCCCATTTCTCATTCGTCAGAGAAAGCCAGGTGAGCACGAAAGCAACTGCGCCGCCAATAGACCCATAGATCAACTTCAAGCCCGGCAAGGCATGCAATGGCGCTAAACCTGATGGCAAATCATTGGCAGCGATAACCTGGGTGATGGCTGTGGCTATAAGCGCAACCAGCGCTGTGGTAATTGGGATCTGGTTGAGGATTTTGTTAACGGGATGTCCCCGCTTCCAAACAAGGACAAAGGGCGAAAGACCGCAAATCAATACGATCAGCCAGACCTGTTTAGCGTACGGGGCAAGCAGCGAAGAAAATGAAATAATAACTGAAATAATAATGAGCAGGATACTCATGGTCCATTGATATCCTGCTGGTTGTTTGGGGAAGCCCTCCATTTGAACTGTTTCCTTCATTCAGCCATTAATTATGGCAGAGTTTGGTCGATGATAACTGGTTGACTCCACCCGCCCCAGTCAAAATTATAATTTTTTCAAGCCTACCTGTGGCTTCATGTATTGTGTCCACAATGTTTTCATAGGAGTCTGGGCAAGATAAAGAAAAGCATGGGTTACAGCATAAATCACTTGAGCACTAGAGTTGTGGTTCACAGGAGAATACCAAGTTTTGATACATGGTATGAATTTTATGATACCCTAGGCTTAAAATATTTTCAGAGAACCAAGGGCTATTGAGGAGTGCATTATCGGATAATATCTCGAGGATGATAATTGGGCGACACCTATCGATTGTCTTCAACGCCCCTGCTAAGGCTTCCTTTTCATATCCCTCAACATCCAGCTGAATAATTGTAACGTTTCTATCAGTCCCGACCATATCATCAATTGTAACTATCTGAACCGTTTCTGCATGGTCAGTTTCACTCGACTCTTTAGCAATTATTCGGCTTGCACCACCCAATGCACGACCATTTTCATCGATGGTCTTCAAGGGCAAATAATCGGGTTTTTCACCAAGCCCAGCATTGATTAGCACGACATTTCCAATAGCATTAATTTCAAGAGTAATTTTCGCAC
>CALMGN010000132.1 GCA_937863605.1 uncultured Anaerolineaceae bacterium | reverse complement strand
TGGCAATCGCTTGCGAAAAGGGGGGCTGTTGGTTACAATCCCTGCATCTAATTCAAGACGCCGGACGGTTTATAGATGGAAAACGTGGAAGCTGCTTACCAGAGCACGCTGGATTACCTCTACAGCTTTGTGGATTACAGCCTGACCCGCAGCCTGCGCTATTCGCCCGAGAAATTCGATCTGGGGCGGATGGCAGCACTGATGGATGCGCTGGGTTCTCCACAAAGCCAGTACCCGATAGTTCATGTTGCCGGGACCAAAGGCAAAGGGTCCACCTGTGCCATGATTGCCGGCGTGCTGCAAACTGCCGGGTATAAGGTCGGTTTGTACACCTCGCCGCACCTGGTGGATTACACAGAACGGATTCAGGTCAACCGGCAGCCGGTGTCGCATGAGCGGCTGGTGGAACTGGTCGAGCAGTTGAAGCCCGAGGTCGGCAAAATAGAACGGCTGACGACCTTCGAATTGACCACAGCAGCGGCATTCTTGTACTTTGCCCAGGAAAAGGTGGACATTGCGGTCATAGAAGTTGGGTTGGGCGGCAGGTTGGACGCCACTAATGTGGTAGATCCCCTGGTGTCGGTCATCACCTCTCTTTCACTGGACCATATGAATGTGCTTGGCGATACGCTGGAAAAAATTGCAGGTGAAAAAGGCGGCATCATCAAGCCTGGACGTCCGGTGGTCGTGGCGCATCAAAAGCCGGAAGCGGCTGCGGTTCTCAAAAAGATTGCAAAGGAACGCCAGGCACCCATATTATTCACCGACAACACCTATTTCGCCAGTGTGACGCAGCATTCACTTGCAGGCCAGGAATTCGAAATCCGAAAAGCTGTCGAAAACAATGGGCGCGCACGCGCAAGCCGCTTTAGCCTTCCTCTCCTTGGCGAGCACCAGGTCCAAAATGCACTTACCGCCTACGCCACGTTGAAGGTATTGCGAGAGGCTGGCTTAAAAATCAGCAACTCGGATATTGCGAACGGTTTTGCAGCAGTTTCCTGGCCGGGACGCTTTGAAATCCTGCAAAACGATCCATTGGTGGTGATTGATTCAGCCCACAACCTCGATTCGGCCGATAAGCTGGCTCAGACCATTCGCGATTATCTGCCGGGAAGGGCGGTGGAGTTGGTCTTTGGCGCATCGGAAGATAAGGATGTGACCGGCATGCTAGCTGCCCTCGTTCCGGTGATAAAAAGCATTATGGTCACGCAATCCGTTCATCCACGCTCCTACGACGCTGCACAACTTGGGGATGTCGCGCAGAAATTTGGCCTGCCCGTGGCAGTAAACCCACAACTTGAGACCGCCCTCGACCAGGCGTACGCCAGCCTGGAGCCGGAAGGTGTTCTGGTTATTACGGGCAGCATCTTTATTGCTGCCGGTGCGCGTCAATATTGGTTCGAGAAGAAGATTTCAGATTAACTTGTATGAAAAAACCTTGGCGGGCAAGCGCCCGCCCGATTGGAAGATAGAATGAAGAAAGATAACTGGATTCAGAAAGACCACGACAACGAAGATTTTAGCTCGGCGTTGCACCAGCGCACCGAAGAGTTATACCAGATGCCGGATGCCGTGCCGGATAAGAACGGGATGATCGAATGCCCGGCTATGGTCATGCGCGATATTGTAGTGTTCCCGCGGATGGTATCCCCGATTTTTATTACCCCCGGACCGAACTTGCAGGCTATTCAAGAAGCCCAGTTCGGGTTTGAAACCATGATCGCCCTGGTAGCCAAAGATCCTGAAAAAGAGGATCTGGCAGCGACCGATTTCTTAAGTATCGGGATGGAAATTGCGGTCGGCCGGTTGCTGGATATCCCTGACGGCAATAATTCGGCGCTGATTCAAGGGCGCCGCCGCCTGGAGATTTTGGAAATTATTCAACTCGAACCTTACTACCGGGTTCGCGCCCGGGTGATCGAGGAACCGACTGAGGTCGAGCGCCAGACTGAAGCATTGATGCGTACTACGCGTGATTTATTCGAGCGCTGTGTTCAGCTTGACCGCAGTCTGCCGGATGAAGCGCACTTGTTTTCGGTCAACATTCACGAACCCGGCTGGCTGGCCGACATGGTGTCTACCGCCATTTCGCTGCCGTTCTACGAACGTCAGGCGCTGCTGATGCTGGTCAGTCCGGTGGAACGGCTTAAACGAGTCAACTGGCTGTTGGCCCAGGAATTGGACGTGCTGCAGCTGGAAGACGAGATTCAAAACCGCGTCCAGTCCGAGGTGGACCGCAGCCAACGCGAGTTTTATTTGCGCGAGCAGATGAAAGCCATCCAAACCGAGCTCGGCGAAGGCGATATTTTTACACGCGAAATCTTTGAGCTGCGGGAAAAAGTTATCGCCGCGCAGTTGCCGGACGAAGTACGCGTTACCGCGCTCAAAGAGGTGGACCGCCTGCAGCAAATGCCGGCGATGGCACCCGAGGTCGGAATTATCCGCACCTATTTGGATTGGATCCTCGAGCTGCCCTGGGCAGTTGAGTCAGAAGATAACCTGGATGTGAAACATGCCGCCTCTGTGCTGGAAAAGTATCATTACGGTCTGGGAAAGGCCAAAGACCGCATTCTGGAATATATTGCGGTGCGCAGCCTGAAACCACGCAAACCACGCCAGCCGATTTTGTGTTTTGTTGGCGCACCGGGAACTGGGAAGACTTCGCTTGGCCGATCTATTGCGGAGGCCCTTGGGCGTAAATTTGTGCGTGTATCATTGGGCGGCGTGCGTGATGAAGCTGAAATCCGCGGTCACCGCCGTACATATATCGGGGCGCTGCCCGGGCGTATTCTGCAAACTATGCGACGCGCCGGGACGGTCAACCCGTTGTTTATGCTTGACGAGATCGATAAGCTGGGCGCAGACTTCCGCGGTGATCCTTCAGCCGCGCTGCTCGAAGTGCTCGATCCGGAACAGAATCACGCATTTTCCGACCATTATCTGGAACTGTCTTTTGACCTTTCAAAGGTCATGTTCATCACCACGGCCAACTACCTGGGGTACATCCCATCCGCGCTGCTCGACCGGATGGAGGTGATCGAGTTTCCCGGCTATATCGAAGAGGAAAAATTGGAAATTGCCAAGCGTTTCCTGATTCCGCGCCAATTGGAAGAAAGCGGGTTGGAGGACAAGGAAATTTCCATCCAGGATCAGGCGCTGTCAAAAATCATTCGCGAATACACCTACGAAGCCGGCGTACGCAATTTGGAACGTGAAATTGGCCGCATGACTCGCAAGGTGGCGCGCCTGAAGTCGGAGAAAAAACATTATCCGACCCACTTAATCCCCAAAACGGTGGAACGTTTCCTTGGACCGCCGCAGTTCTTCCAGACCCAGGCTGAAATGCAGGATGAGGTTGGCGTTGCCACCGCGTTAGCCTGGACCGAAAATGGCGGCGATATTATGCCGGTGGAGGTTTTGATCCTGGACGGTAAAGGCGCGATGCAGATCACCGGTCAAATTGGCGACGTGATGCAGGAGTCCGCCCAGGCCGGGCTATCTTACCTGAAATCACGGGCGAAGGATCTCGAAATCGATGCCGATTGGTTTGAACGCCTTGACGTGCATATTCACATCCCGGAAGGCGCCATTCCGAAGGACGGTCCGAGTGCCGGTATCACCATAGCCACTGCTTTGATCTCTGCCTTTACCGAGCGCGGCATCTCGAAAGAAGTCGGCATGACGGGTGAAATCACCTTACGCGGCAAAATTTTACCGGTTGGCGGCATCCGCGAAAAGCTGCTGGCGGCGCATCGGGCCGGATTGAAAACAATCATCATCCCGGAGCGTAATATGAAGGACCTGGTTGATTTACCCAAGAAGGTGCGGCAGGACTTGAACATTGTCCCGGTGACCCATATGGACCAGGTGCTTACATTAGCCTTACGTCCGGCCGCCGAGAAGAAATCCCGGCCAAAGCGGACCAAGCCTAAGAAAGAAGTCTCCAGCACAGAGCCGGAGAATGTTGGCAAAGCCGAGGACAAAAAGGCGGAATAGGAAGACAGCCTTTCCTCATTGTATGTGAAAGCCCCCTGAGAATTTATTTTCACAGGGGGCTAATATTTATTGAGTATTTGCCTATTTCGGGGGTTGCTGCGATCCTTGCGCTTGCTGGCGTTCGGATTGCAGGGTGCGGACGCCGTTGCGCACCTGGTTGAGCAGGCGTTCCAACTCTTCACCGACGGTTGATAGTGTATCCAGGACATATTCGTCAGCTTCACGCCGGGTGATTTCGGCTTCAGCGCGTGCCTGCTGGATAATTTGCTCGCCGCGTGCCTGGGCTGCCTGAATGACCGGGTCGCGGTCAATCAGCACGTCCGCTTTCTCGCGGGCAATGTTCAGCGTACGGCTGGATTCTTCCTGAGTCTGTGCCAGTATCCGATCGCGTTGAACGATAATCTGCTGGGCTTTCTTGATTTCTTCGGGAATGGACACCCGCATCTGGTCGATCAAATCCAGCATTCGGTCTTCGTCCACGATCACGCTGTGGGTAAACCAAATGGGTTTGCTTTCGTTGAAGAGTTCTTCAAGCCGGTCTACGAGATGTAGGATGTCCATACGTTCCTCCGCGAGTTAGTCATCTGCCATCGAGTGCAATTATTGGACCAGTTCACTAACCATTATTAAACCATATTTTGGAAATTAATCCCTTAAAGCGATACTCGGAATTACGTTTTGCTTATCACCCAGTTCTAAAAAACGCTTTTTTAAGGCTTCATTGACGTAAGGGGGAACCATGCTGGAAACGTCTCCGCCAAGCGAAGCAATTTCTCGCACGGTTGACGATGAAAGGAAGGTGTGTGATTCGGATGTAATGAGCGCGCACATCTCGATTTCGGGGTAGAGGCGCTTGTTAGCCAGCGCCATGCGGAATTCGTGCTCGAAGTCAGAAAACACCCGCAGTCCCCGTACCACCACCTGAGCATTGACCTGCTTGCAGAATTCTACAGTTAACCCACCATAACCCATGATCTTAAATTTAGGCTCGTTTTCGAATGATTTTTCGACAAAAGCGAACCTTTCTTCAGGGGTGAAGAGCAGGTTTTTCAATGGACGGTCGTAAACCGCCACGATGATTTCATCGAACAACAGCGACGCCCGGCGGGCAATGTCGATATGACCGAGGTGAATGGGGTCGAAAGTACCTGGAAATACAGCGCGAACCATGATTATCCTTTGCCTAGCTGATATCTCCTCGCCCGGCTCCCCAGAACCGGTTGAGGGTAGAAAGAAGCGCATGATGCTCGGTGGATTTCAATTCGGGGTCTTGCTCGATCACTTGATGGGCAAACCGGCGCGCTTTTTCGATTAATCGGACATTCGACAGGTTGGCCATGCGCAATTCGGCAAAACCAGCCTGGCGAGTACCCAGGAAGTCACCCGGGCCGCGCTGTTCAAGATCGCGCTCGGCCAGGATGAAACCGTCGTTGGTCTGGGCCATCACCTGTAGACGTTCGTTTTCAACTGCATCATCGTTATCTGGGATGAGGAGACAATACGATTGGTCCGCGCCGCGACCGACGCGCCCGCGGAATTGGTGAAGCTGCGCTAAACCGAAACGGTTGGCGCCTTCAACAATCATCACTGTGGCATTGGGAATGTCTACTCCAACTTCGACCACCGAAGTCGAGACGAGTACCTGGGTTTCCCGGTTACGGAAGCCGGTCATGACCTGATCTTTTTCTTCTGGTTTCATTCGGCCGTGGAGCAGGCCGAGGGTTAAAGTCGGGAAAACCTCGCGCTGCAGCCGGTCGCGTTCTTCAACGGCAGCCAGTGCATCTTCCTTGTCGCCTTTTTCGACCAGCGGGTAGATGATGAAAGCCTGATGTCCCTGCTCAATCTGACTGCGGATGAAGGTGTAGGCGCGTTCGCGTTCGAGCGGCGACAGAACATGGGTCTCGATGGGCAGCCGGCCGCCGGGCATTTCATCCATGACCGAAATATCAAGGTCGCCGTAAACGGTGAGGGCCAGTGAGCGCGGAATAGGCGTGGCTGTCATGACCAACAGATGCGGGTTATCCCCCTTGGCCCGTAACGCGGAGCGTTGAGCGACGCCAAAGCGGTGCTGTTCATCGACGACGGCAATTTGCAACTGCTTGAATTCGACCGGCCCTTCGATCAGAGCGTGGGTGCCGACGACCAACTTGATACTGCCGTCAGCCAGTCCGGCGCGGATTTCCTGTTTTTCGGATTCAGGCGTGTCACCCAGCAGCAGGCGGATTTCACCTGGCTGGTAGAGGTTCAGCGACCCTTCGTTGCCATTCCTGGTCAGCAAGGAATTGAGATTGCGATAGTGCTGGTCCGCCAGAATGCTGGTTGGCGCCATGATGGCCGATTGGGCGCCGCTATTGGTGACAAAGGCCATTGCAAGCGCGGCAACAATGGTTTTACCGGATCCAACATCGCCTTGCAGCAGGCGGTTCATAGGTTTGCCAGAGGCCAGGTCGGCGCGGATATCTTCGATCGAGCGCTGCTGGGCACCGGTAAGCGGGTAAGGCAGCTGACCAAACTTTTCCTGAAGCCATTCATCCGGCACCGTAAATGCCTGGGCGGTGTTGGACTGCCAGGCGCGTTTCTGACGGATAACGCCCAGCTGCAAAAGGAAGATTTCGTCGAAAGCCAGGCGTTCCTGGGCGGTATGGAGTTTGTCGAGTGTATCCGGGAAGTGGACCTGCATCAACGCCTGGTTGAGCGAAGACAGGTTGCCCTGCTCGATCACCTGGCGTGGTAAAAATTCCGGGATTCGTGGCGACCAGAAGGTGATGGTCTGGTGCATCATTTTTCGTAAAGATTTTTGGGTGACCTTGGCGGTCAGAGGATAAACCGGGACGATGCGGTTGGTGTGCAGGTGTTCCTGCTCGATCGGTTCCCAATCCGGGCTGTTCATGCTCAGCCGGCCGAGATACATATCGATTTTGCCTGACAACACCAGCTGGGTATCGGGGCGAATAGATTTCTCGAGCCAGGGCTGGTTGAACCAGGTAACCCGCAATGCTCCGGTGCCATCTTCCACCACGGCTTCGGTCATGGTGAGCTTGCCGCCCTTGATGTTGCGGGTAAAAGCACTCTTGACATTGACCAGGACCGAGACCTCATCCCCGTATTGCAGGCGGTTAATGGGCTTCATCTGCGAATAATCGTCATAACGCCGGGGAAAATAATACAGCAAATCTTCCAGGGTATGCAGGCCAAGCTGCTCCAGCGTTTGAGCGGTCTTTGGGCCAATACCGTTCAACACGGTCAGGTCGGCGGTCAATCCAATCAAACCAGCCTGATCCTGAGTGGACGCCCGCACGTGACCTGGCTGATAGCTGCCGGTTAGTTCAGATGCAGCCGGCTCAGCAGCGGCTGGTTTGAAATTCTGGGCTGGAGATGGCTTGTGTTCCTGGGCTGGAGGGGTAGCGGTCAAAGGTACACCGCTGGCCGCCCCGATCTGCTCAAGAAGCGTCTTAATCCCTTCGGCGCGCTCGCGAATATCCATTTGAGGATAGGCAGTCAGGGCGCTGTCGACCAGTTGGATGGTTGATTCCGGCAGCCCAAAGGTGGCTGCTTCAGATTTCCAGGCGGGAAGGATTTTATCCAGACCGCCAACGACGGCGCGATTATCATACCCGCGCTCAGACTCTAAGATTAAAAATTTTTTCAATTTTTCTAACGGTGAAGGCATACAGTTATTTTACCTTAATCTGTGCTTGTTCCTGACGAAATAAACGGTTGAAGTTGGACAAAAATACACAAAAAGAATACAAATCCAAAGCCATCCACCGGATTGTAAAAATGGCTCCAACAGGGAAGCAGCCATCCTTACTCGATCGTGAGACACTGGGATTATTAAATTTTTTCAACTGCCAACATGGCGAGCACCCGTGGACCTAACAGGGCTGCCATTGGTGTATTGATGTTGTGCTCGCTATAGGATGTGTTCGGGTAGATTTCCTGGAAAAGCTGGCGGACGCCGCGTGTGTCGGTCAGCAGCGGCGGTAAGGATTGAACCAATGCGATGTGGCGCAAATTCTCGAATTCTTCCAAAAATTCCACGAAAAGGTCAACCGTCTGGCGGTAGGAGCGGACTTTTTCCAGCGGTGTCAGACGCTCTTCCTCCAGGGTGTAAACCGGGATGAAATTCAGCATCTCGCCAACCACCGCTTGCGCCCGGTCAATAATGCCTGCCTGGTGGAGATACGAGAGCCCGGGTGTGCAGATAACGGTGTAGATGTGCGGGATCTGGCGGCGGATTAGATGCTCGGTTTCAACTGCATTGGCGCCGTTGTGCAGCGCTTCGGCGGCGATCTGGACTAAGACCCCCAGCCCGGCTGAAATGGTCTGAGCGTTGATCACCTGGATCGAACGGCTGGCCTTGAGTTCAGCCGCTGCCTGCACGGCATTATCGTAGGCAGCTGAAAAATGGTTGTCATGCAGGACAACCAGGATCTCATTAAATTCTTTACTCAGCGCGGAAAGCCAATCCGCGAACTTTTCCGGACTGGGCGGAACGAGCCGCGGGGTCCCCGGGTCAAAGGCCGAGGTAGGAAAACCCCCAATTTTGACATCTTTCCCTTCCGGATAAAGTTTTCCGCTAATCTCAACATCATGCGGGATAACTCTCACCAAGTTCTGGCCGGGGAATGAGTGTTGGGGAAATTGGGCTGAACTATCGGTAAGGATGCAAATGGGCAGCATACCGGTTATTCGATGGACAGGATGAGCTGGTAGTGGGGTTGACCGCCTTCATGCAACTCGATTTCATGCCGAGGGTAAACTTCGCGGATTTCATCGCTTAGTTTGTTGACTTCCTGACGCGAGTAATTTTCTCCATAAAACAGCGTGATTCGCTCGCGGTCGGCAGTATCCGCTTTTTCCAGCAACTCCATGCAAGCTGTGTGAATGTCTTTAGACGAGGCTACCAGAGTGCCATTTAATAGAGCGATGACTTCGCCCTGCTGCACATCCACGCCATTGATTTCAACAGAGCGGGTGGCGGTGGTAATCTCACCAGTCTCTACCTCGGAGATGGCTGCTTCCATTTCCCTGGCCTGTTCAGCCAGATCACCATCCGGATCGTGGCGTAACATGGCATTCAGCCCCTGCGGGATCGTCTTGGTGGGGATTACCATGACTTTTTTTACCGTGATCTGGGCAGCGTTTTGGGCTGCCAGGATAATATTTTTGTTATTCGGGAGAAGAATGACCTGGTCGGTGGGTAAATTTTCGAATGCATGAATAATTTCTTCAGTACTCGGGTTCATCGTCTGGCCGCCTTCGACTACGCCGGCCACACCCAGGCTGGCAAATATCCGTGTCAGGCCTGCGCCTGGCGAAACAGCAATGACAGCAATTTGACCCGGTTCGACGGGAGTGAAGCTGATCTTCTCGTCAGACTTGTTTTTATGATCTTCCATTTGCGCCAGTAAATTTTCGATAGCCACTTTCGTTACGGTGCCTAAACCCATGGTGTATTCAATGGGTTGGTAGCGCTTGTCGGTTGGGACATGGATGTGCATGCGATACATGCCGTCACCTTCGCCAACCTGGATGGAGGTACCCATTTCCGAGAGGTCGCTGTAGAATTTTTCAAGATCTAAATTGTTGACTGGCCGGAAATCGACCACCACTTCGTAATCCTGCCCTGGCTCGACTTCTTCCATCGCGCCGTCAAGTTCCATCTGGGACAGGGGTTGGACCACTGCAGTTGATTCCAGCGGCATGCCTTTAATAAACCGCATCATGCCTTCCAGGATAATGAAGAGTCCTTTGCCGCCCGAATCGACGACACCGGCCTGCTTGAGAATGGGCAGTAAGTTAGGGGTGTTCTCCACCGACTTGTCTGCTGCCACAATGATGGACTCGAGTGCTTCAAAAGTAACGTCTTTGCCGCGATATTTGTCGGCGGCTAAGGCAATGTCTTTGGCGACGGTCAGGATGGTGCCTTCCACCGGACGGACGACGCCCTTATAGGCGGTGTTCTTGCCTTCATTAAGGGCGTTAATCAGTGTTTCGCCGTTCATTTCCGGTAAATTGTCGAGCGCCCGCGCAAATCCACGCCAAAGCTGCGAGAGAATGACCCCCGAATTCCCCCGTGCACCCATTAATGCGCCGTGAGCGATAGCGTGTGCTATTTTGCCGATGTTGTTTTCGGTAGACTGAACAATTTCACTATAGGCAGCTTGCATGGTCAGCAGCATATTGGTGCCTGTATCGCCATCCGGAACCGGGAAAACATTAAGCGAATTGACCAGCTGCTGATTGGCCTTTAGCCAGGTTAAACCTGCCTCGACCAGAATTTTTAATCCCTGGCCGTCTAAAGTTGATTTTTTGATGATCTCGCGGCCATCGGTCATAGCCGGAAAATTAACGTCTGCGCCCATAACTCTCCTGAAAGCTCCAATAATCCGTTAATCCAGGTCGCTAATCCGCAACCCGCGTACATGTACATTCACAGACTTGACTGGCAAACCAAGAGTCTTTTCAACTTGATAGCGCACTGTATCGGCTACAGAAGAGGCGACGCTCTTAATTCGAGTTCCGTATTCTATGACGATAAAAAGATCTATTGTAATCCCATCGTGGGCAAAATCAACCTCTACACCGAGGGTGGGATCTTTTACGAGGACTTGCGCAAAGCCTTCCACCAGGCTTTTGGCTGCCAGTCCCACTACACCATAGGATCCCAGGGCAGCCTGGTGCGCAATGGAAGCAATCGCGCGGTGCGATATAAAGATGTTGCCCATTTGATTTGAATCATTCATGTTCGCTGTCCTCTTTGGATTTGAAACAATCCTTATTGAAAAAAGATACGGTTTATGGTAAAATTCGCAGTCGCGTGTTGAAGCGATGACTTACTCAATAGCATTATCGCAGGAAAGGAAATCTTATCATGGCAAAATGTGAAAATTGCGGGAAAATCACAACCTTTGGACATAATCGCAGCCACTCGATGCGGGCTACCAGACGGACGTTCCGTCCTAATCTGCAGCGGGTCAGCGTCTTTAAGGACGGCCGCCCTGTCCGCAAGTTGCTGTGCACCCGGTGCATTCGTACTCTCGTCAAAACTGTATAACATCGTATCTTCACCATTATTATGCGGCGAAAGCCGCATTTTTAATTTAATCCTGCGCTGCGTAAATTCCGAACTCCGGCGGCGATGCCGTCAGGATGCCGGAATATAGCCGTCGCAGCAACGAATATATTGGCCCCGGCTGCTTGAACTACCGGGAGGGATTCAGCGGTAATCCCGCCGTCAACCTCGATCGCGGCTTGCGGATTCATCTGGTTGAGAATTTTGCGAATTTCGCTGACTTTGCCAGCGGCTTCGGGGATGAAAGATTGACCGGAAAAACCGGGGTTCACGGTCATTACCAGAACATAATCGACCAACGGCAGCACTGCACTGACTTGGTTGGCCGGGGTACCCGGGTTGAGCACAATTCCGGGATGTGCCCCAAATGAACGAATCGCCTGAAGCGTACGGTGAGTGTTAGGGTTGCCTTCGATGTGGACGCTGAGATAGTCAGCGCCGGCGTTAATAAATGCCTCGATGTGCCTCTCTGGTTTTTCAATCATCAAATGTA
>CALMGN010000131.1 GCA_937863605.1 uncultured Anaerolineaceae bacterium | reverse complement strand
CCCGTGTTCTTTGCGTTTTAATCTTTAATCCCAATATAGGCATATATTCACCGGTAAACAGAAAAGCTGGTCAGGTTTTTGGACTTCTCATGCATTGTAGGATAAAATCAACCTTATGGACCGTGCATTGATTGACTTTCCTCCCGCTCGTATCCTTGGGATTGAATCTTCCTGTGATGAAACAGCCGCAGCGGTGATCGAAAACGGACGCGCGCTCCTCTCCAACGTAGTTGCTTCGCAAATCGACATTCACACCCAATATGGCGGCGTTTTCCCCGAAGTGGCTTCGCGCCAGCACATCCGCACGATTTACGCAATCGTGGATGAGGCTCTGCAGCGCGCTCACCTGGGTTTGAGCGATATCGATGCCATCGCGGTCACCCGCGGGCCGGGGCTCCCAGGCTCCCTGGTGATCGGCATGAATATGGCCAAAGGGCTGGCAATATCCTCCAATCTGCCATTGATCGGGGTCAACCATTTGGAAGGTCATATCTACTCGTCGTGGATTTATCAACACGACACGCCTAACCCTCCCCAACCCCCTCAGTTCCCCTTACTGGCGCTGCTCGTCTCCGGCGGGCACACCGAGTTGAATTTAATGACCTCGCATCTGGAATACCGCCGTTTGGGCGGGACGTTGGACGATGCTGCCGGCGAAGCTTTTGATAAGGTTGCCCGTTTGATCGGCCTGCCTTACCCTGGCGGACCCTCCATTCAAAAAATCGCGCGCGATGGTAATCCAGAAGCGTTTTCCTTCCCGCGTTCCCGGCTGGAAGGCACCTGGAATTTCTCCTTTAGCGGGTTGAAAACCGCGGTTTTACGCACCGTGCGCGAGCTGGAAAGCCAAAATCAGCCGCTGCCGGTAGCAGACCTGGCTGCCAGCTTCCAGGCCGCTGTGGTGGACGTTCTGGTAAGCAAAACACTCCACGCTGCCCGCGTTTACCAGGTCAAAGAAGTGCTGGTGGCGGGCGGCGTCTCGGCCAACACCGCTCTGCGCGACGCATTCAGCTCCCAGAAAGACTTCCCGGTGCAAATTCCCTCGATCTTCCTCTGCACTGACAACGCCGCCATGATCGCTGCAGCCGGCTACTACCATTACGCCTATGGGCAGCGTGACCCGCTCAACCTGGACGTTCTGCCGACCTGGGCGCTTTCATAGCCAGGAAGATGGGTATCTTTTTAGCTCATGGGTCATCTAAATGAGTGAAGAGAGCCTTAACAATCCGAACATTTCACTTGCCGCGCTCAAAGCTGGAGATCGGGCCGAGTTTGCGCGCCTGGTAGATGCCACATCCAATCATATCTATCGGCTGGCGCTCAAAATCCTGCGCGACCCTCAGGATGCGGAAGACGTTCTGCAGGAAACCTACATAAAAGCACTTCGCGCTCTGCCAGAGTTCGAGGGGCGCTCCAGCCTTTCCACCTGGTTGTACCGCATCGCAGTCAATGAGGCCTTAATGGGGCTGCGAAAACGCCGGTTGAATCTGGTACCAGTGGATGAAGATCCTGAAGAAGAAGATGCGCATCCCGGGATGGTGCTAACCGATTGGTGCTGCCTGCCTGAGGACGAGTTGCTGTCTGCGGAGTCAAGGCAGCGGTTGGATCAGGCCGTGGATGAATTACCGGAAACGCTGAGGGTTGTCTTTATGTTGCGCGACATGGAAGGGCTTTCCATAAGGGAGACGGCGGAAATGCTCGGGCTGACGGAAACTGCGGTGAAAACCCGTTTACTCCGTGCCCGCTTGAATCTGCGCAACCAGTTATCCCTCTATTATGCTGAACGGCTCACGGAGAAATCATCCGAATGACAGAGATATGCAATTGTAAAGGACTGGCGTCCACCATATCTGAATATATCGACGGTGAACTGCCGCCGGAGCTGTGTGCCGAATTAGAGAAGCACATGAGCGAGTGTGAAAATTGCACCATTGTCGTCAATACCATGCGCAAAACTATTGACCTGTATAAACAGCCGGAACCCACCAACCCCCTGCCTGATGAGATTAAGTCGCGCCTGTATACCCGGCTGCATCTGGAAGATTATCTAAACAAGTAACCTGCCGCCGCACCTTTTGGGGGATTCTATATCTACCGAAGTGAACCGGGGCTGCCCGGCAGCAAGGCACATGACCGAAAAAGTGGAGAATTTCATAACCGACCGGCCTGTTCCAGACGAACCTGGTCAGGAAATTAACCTTGTCCGCGCTGCGGCAGAACCCGGAATGCCATGCCCAAAATGCACCCTGGGCGTTATGGATTACGACGGTTTGTTAAATCTAGTCTGCCCCGTTTGCCATTATACGCAGGGCGGCTGTTTTACCTGATAAAATATATTTGAGCTCCGTGGGGGCTCATAAACAAGGAGGAAGCGTGAAAGCAAAAGTTGTCTGGGGTGGAGAACTAAAATTTACTGGCGTCGCCGATTCGGGTTTTGAGGTCAAAATGGACACCAGGATTGAATCCGGCGGGGGTGATTCTGCTGTGCGTCCGACCGAACTGGTCGCTATTGCCGTGGGCGGCTGCACCGCGATGGATGTAATATCCATTCTGCAAAAAAAACGCCTGGATGTGACCGGTTTTGAGGTCATCGTTTATGCTGACCGGGCAATGGATCACCCGCGCAAGTTCATCGGCATGACCCTCGAGTACGTGGTGACCGGCCGCAATATTGACCCGGAAGCGGTAGAACGAGCCGTTCAGCTTTCCGAGAATAAATACTGCTCGGTTACCAATACACTCAAGGGCAACGTGGATTTCAAAACCAAAATTACGATTAAAGAGCCGGAAACAGCTTCTTCGCAGGGTGCCGCTCAACCCGATTAATCAGGTCTGCCTCGGTAACAAGCTACGCATATTTTTATCGAATTGGGTCGAACGTACCAATAAGATTACTTTCGGGTGCGTTCAAAACCGTAACGCACCCTTTTATCTCGATGTTCGCGAACGCCCTTCGTGATCGATGGGTTATCAACCCCACCCATCCCGCCCCATTCATGGGGCGGGCTTCTTCATAATCGAGTGTTTTTGCGCTGTATCGGCGCAAAAACACTCGAAATTCATTTAATCCCCGCTCCCCGAAAGATTCATAGTCAGTAAAAAATCAAGCCACTTTCGGGGAGCGGGGGGGTGAGGGGCAAAACCACATTGGTCATCCTGACAATGGACGCCCGCTGCTAAGCAATTAATTTCGATCAAGACGGGAACTACTCTTGTTTCCCCTCTTACTGCTGCAGGCTGGCTTGAATTTGGCTGTTGCGATCCGAGCAGACACAGGCGCGGATGGAGCGGCCTAACTTGGTCATGGTGCCTTCATAGGCCGTATCCCCATTTTTTGCCACCCAGCCGTCCAGGTTGAAAGCCAGCGCACCCTCTGCCGGGATCCACTCGCCGTTGTATTTGCGGGCAATATGCACATGGGAACCGGTCGCGCGACCACCCTCGCAGGACGGCATGCCAACCGGGTCGCCCTTAAGCATAACCGCTCCGGCGGCTGGCAATGAATCATTCGCCAGGTGCAGGTACATAATCACCCAGCCAGTGCGTTCATCGCTGTCGCCATCCAGGTCTAGCATGACCAACGCGTCACCGGTGCGTACAACGATGCCGTCGGCAATCGCCGTAGCCGGATCCTCAGCCTCGGAGCAGCCGCCCACCACACTTGGCGGTGCAAAATCGAGCGCCGAGAGCGGATCGCCATCCCCCCAGCCGGTGTGCGGTCCTCCGGTGAACGCCCATGACCTTCCAGCTGCAAAAGGCAGGGCAAGTGCTGGTTGGTGTAATGATCCCTCGATGTGCGCGACAACATTACCCCACGGGTCGCCAAACAGATTCAAGTAAGTTTGCGCAAACCCGCTGCCGCTAACCGCGTACTTGTAGGCATCATCGGGAAATAATTTTGAATAGTAGTAATGCAGCGCTACGGTCGCGGGATTCTGCCAGGGGTCAGGCCTTTCGGTGCGTCCGTCCAGGTGATCGAAGGTGTCCAAATGGCCGGTACGCCAGGCGTAATAGCCGTTGTTGAGCGTATTCGCTGCCCAGGTCAACTGGCGCAGCAGTCCGACATACTGGGGGTTGCGATACCCCAGTGAGTAGCGTTCCAGACTTTCCGGCCGTTCAGGGTTGGTCAAGGCTCCCAATTGATATTCCAGCATGGCGAGCAGCAGACGCGGACTGAGACTGTAATTGACGGCAACATGGTTGACGATTTCGCCGCCGCGTAAATTTCCAGTTGACAGTGAGACTCTGTAATCTTTCAACCATCCCGGTTGGTCATTGACAAAGGCAACGACATCAAATTCACGCTGCGCCGGGCCGTTGACGAACAGGCTGTCCGGCACAATCTGGTAAGGGGTGCCCCATAACGGACGGTAATAGATCGGGATCTGCATTGGAAAACCAGCAGGTAAAGTGGTCGCGTCGCCCGGGATAATCGGATTGGCTTGCCGGATTTCTGCTTCGGTGGTGTTGAAATGTGCAGCCAAGACCGGCAGAGTGTCGCCGGTCTGAGCCATGTACGCCACCAGAGTACCCGGCTCATAAGGCGGGCGGGCGGGCAATGCAGTCGGTATGGGGCTGTCCGGCGTTGGAGGCGCAGGAACTTCCTCAACCACCGGCTCAGGCACCGGGGTAAGGTCAATAGGCTGGCAGGCCGTAGTCAGCAAAATGAGCACCAAACCCAAGGTTCGCGCCCAGGTCTTGATTTTCATTTCTCCCAATCGTTAATTTCCATCTTTTGGACGAAGGATGCGGGTTTCAAACGATCCGCAGGTACAGGCTTCGATCACCAGGCTATCTTTGGTTAAAGAGCCTTGGTACGGCTTGGCACCAGCCTTGGCGGTCCAACCGTCAAGGTTGAAGGGCATTGGGCCACCAGCCAGCACCCATTCGCCGTTATACTTTCGGGCAAAATGAACATGTGTCCCGGTCGCTACCCCGCCTTCACACGACGGATGGCCAATCAAACTTCCCTGCTCGACCCAGGCACCCAGCGGTACGCGGCCGTCGCTGCGAATATGTAAATAAAGAAGTGTCCAACCGGTTTGTTCATAACCATCGCCGTCAAGATCGACGACCACGACGCCGTTACCGGAGCGCACCACCAGACCGGTAGCCGCTGCTGCCACCCAGTCATCAGATTTGACACAGCCGGATTCGGTTGCCGAGGGGGCAAAATCGAGCGCTGCCCGGGCGCCGTCTGGTCCCCACGCGGAATGGGGACCGCCAGTAAAGCTCCAGATGCGGCCTGGCAGAAACGGTAATTGTAACTCCGGCTGGGTCAAATTAACCGGCAGCAAAGGTTCAACGGTTTGGGCGCGCACCCAGGGATTATCGTACATGCGCTCGTAAAGCGCTCCGAAACCATCGTTGCCAAACATTATCCCATTCCAGATGTCAGGATGGTAAAGTCGGGAGAAGAGGAACTCAACGGCAGCCGTGCCTGCGTTAATCGTCGGAGCCAGACGCAACTGGGTATTATTATTAAATGTCAAACTGGTAAAAAGTCCTTCCCGCCAGCCGTAATACCCGATCGAAAGCTGCTGTACCGCCCAACTGAGCTGTTTGTACAGGCCTTTTTTATCTTTGTTAATAAAACCCATCGGGTAATCGGTGACTGCCAGATTTGCAGGTTGGCCATAAACCCAGCCAGCCTGAAATTCCACCAGCGCCAACAGCATCCGCGGGTTGATCGAGTTTTCAATGGCGACTTTTTGAATGACACGCGCGCCGGAATTCCAGCCGTCCGCCAGATATTCACGGTAACCAGCCATATAACCGCCCGCCCCCTGGACAAAGGCGTCAATGTCGAATCCAAGAGCCGAAGGCGAGTAGACGATTTCGCTGTCCGGCATGACGGAGTCCGCCGGGCCGGTAGCCTCCAGGCGGTTCGGAATGATCAGCAATTTTCCAGCCGGGATAAAACCGGTCACATCAAAAGTTTCGTTGCTGGTGATTTCTTCCTGGTTAACCCCGAAGCGGATGGCGACCGCAGGCAGAGTGTCACCGGCCTGGGTGTAGTACAGAATCGGTGGTAGAGGGGTTGTATGCGGCGAGGTAGGGTCAGGGGTTTCGATAATCAGCGTGGGAGGCATATCCTGCGCGGCCATGGTCGTGGCTAATAAGGCAGGTTCGGGGGTATTCACCGGTGTCGGTGCGACGGGTGTCTCGGACTCGGGTAAAATATCCCCCCCGCCAGCGCCGCTGCTCGAAAAGAGTGCGGTCGCCGTCAGGTCGAAGGTGGATACATAACCTTGCGAGCAGGCGATGGTTGAAATCAACCAGGCCAACAAGACAACGGTGAATCCCGCACGCCTACCGGGATATTTGGTTTTGCGGTACCAGGCGGTCCCAGGCCTCAACCGTTGCTCCATTCAGCTCCAATGTTCCGTTATATTCCACACCCACCCCCCTTGATATCCAACCGTCCAAATTGAATGGCTGAAGTCCATCGGCAGGTATCCACTCACCATTATACCGCCGCGCGAGGTGTAGATGCGTTCCATTCGAAACCCCTCCCTCACACGAGGGGTGCCCAATCCGGTCGCCAATTGCCACCACCGATCCAGCCGGGATGCGCTCGCTGCTGGAGATATGCAAATAAAGCACTGTCCAGCCGGTTTGTTCGAGCCCGTCTCCATCCAAGTCAAGGACCACCACGCCGGTTTCTGAGCGCACCACGGTTCCACCTGTTACCGCTGTCGCCCATGCATCGCTCACCGAGCAGTTGTAGGCGCCGGGCGGGGGGGCGAAATCAATGGCTGCCCAGGCCGACCCATCTCCCCAACCGCCGTGCGGTCCGCCAGTGAACGACCATACGACACCAGGTTCAAATGGCAACTGCATCGGAGGGGATGTAAGATCAGCCGGAATCATGGGTTCGATCGCCAGATCAAACGGATAGCCAAACATGCTGCTGTAAGTGGCGAAAATACCCTGGTCGCTGACAGCTTTATCCCATTCAGAGCGGCCAAACAAGGCTGCCATCAGTTGTTGCACGCCTGCCGTGCCAGCATTGATCGTCCCATTCGCCGGCGTCATGCCGTTATCCGCCAGCGCAAAATGTGAGAGGGCATTGACCTTCCACAGGTAATAGCCGCGATTCAACTGGTTGGCCGCCCAGGCTAATTGGCGGTACAGCCCAACCCGGTCCCCGTCAAAATACAGCATGGGGTAATTCAAAGTCCCTTCAGCTGGCTCAGCCCGGGTAACCCAACCGCTCATATAATCCAATACCGCCAGCAGGATGCGCGGGTTGACCGAATATTCACGCGCAACTTTGAGAATTATTTCTGCGCCGGTATACATGCCGTCGTCCAGCGTTTCGCGATAATTGGCCAGGTATCCCCCGGTAGATTTAACATACTGGAATACATCGAGCGTCATGCTGGCTGGCCCGTAAACCAATTCAGAGTCGGGGATAATTTTGAAGGCCGAACCGGGGGCCTGAGGTGTTGCGACCGGAATGACCAGCACCTGTCCGACATCCACAAGATCCGGATTGCCAATCTGGTTGGCGCTGATCAACTGATCCAGGCTAACCTGAAATTTTTGGGCAATTTTGCCAAGGGTATCTCCGGGTTGCAGTACATACTGTTCGTCATTAACCCGCAGAGTCGGTAGGAAGCGCTGCGCATCCGGAGTTGGCGAAAGAATCGGTTGCCCAGGTTCACGAGTGGGTGGTAAATAGGTTGCCGGAAGCGGGGTGGCAGCCGTGATGGGAGTTTGGCCCGATGGGCTGTTTGAGCTTCCGGGCCGCCACAATTCGGCTTGCGGTGCTGTTAGGACACAGCGCAACAAAGCTATGGCTGAGATGCCGGCAAGCAGTTTGAAGGTTCGCGGCTTCATCTTAGAATTCGTGTCCAAGCATCCGGAGAGGCAGCGGTTTCCCGCCGATTAGATGCATATGCAGGTGAAATACCGACTGAAAAGCGTCCGGGCCAGTGTTGATGACCAGCCGGTAACCGGTGCCATCTACCCCGCGCTCGCTGGCCAACCGTTTTGCGACGACAGCCATGCGTCCCAACGCAGCTTCATCCTCGCCCGCGACCTCATTAACCGATTCCAGATGGTGGTTCGGCACGATCAACAGATGGACGGGCGCCATCGGACGATTAGTCTGAAAAGCCGTCACCAGATCGTCCCGATAAACGATATGTGCCGGCTCCTGGCCGGCAACGATGCGGCAAAAAGGACATTTTGGATCTACCACCGGTCTGGAACCTCTTCTTTACTCTGAATGGGGATGGAAAGCGGGGGGTAATCTGCACAGTTGCTGCGGTACCAGTTGATCTCGTCAACGCGCTGCTTTTCAGCCTGCGCTGCAGCCGAAGCGCCTATTTCGACCGCGTAATCCAGGTTTTTGAACATCGTCGTGCTCCAATAGCGCGGCAGGGTCAAGAGCGGATCACCAATTTCACGTTCCGCTTCACCCTGCGGTATCCAGTTGAAAAGCAGCGGACCGCGGGCAAAAACAGTAAAACCAACCTGATAATCGGCTTCGCGGGCGATTTGAACGGACAGCAGGTTGAAATTGCCACCCGGCCAGATAAAAGCAATGGGCCGGTAACCCAGGTGCTCTTTTATAGCCGTGATCGGTGCGAACAACTCATTGCGGATAATCTCTTCCGAGGTCCATTCGGTGATATACGTCTCGCCATTGTGAAGGTACCCATGCGCCTGGACCTCAGTGTGTCCTCGTGCCAGCACATCCCGCACCTGATTCCACTCCTGCTCGTTGATGACGCCGGTAATGTACGCCAAGGTCAAAGTCCAATCATACTTCTTCAGCACCGGCAAAAAGTGTTCGCGAACCGTGCCCAGACGGCGGTCGTCAATGATCAATAAGAGCGAACGCGGCGGAATGTACGCATTGTGCTGCAAGAAATCGACCAGCTGCTGCATGGAAATGGTCTCAAAACCCAATTGTCGGGCTTTGCGCATGCTGGCTTCAAAATAAGCCGTACTGACGGTGATATTGTCATTTCCGCGCGGCCCCGCAACACTGATGCCGTGGAACATGACCGGAACAACCACAGTGCCGGGAGCAGCATTGTCCGGGTTCCAGCGCGCCTCAAGGTAGAGGCATTCGTCCTGGATGTAACTGACAGGGAGTACCCCCTGGTGGAGCGCATCGGTCTCGAAGCGCGCCAGAGGAATCGGAGTGGGGCTCGGAGTTGGTTGGGCCGTCGGGGATGCTGTTGGGGTTGGGGTAAATGGGTCCGGAACGAACGGGGTCAGAGTCGGTGTTGGTGTTCGATCTGACGGCTGCTCCGTCGGCTGCTCCGTCGGACTCACAGCAGCAGGCGTCTCCTTCCGCCCCTGACCTGCGCGGTGATCCATGGAGGCTGCGCTCTGAGCACACGCCGCCAGGCTCAGCAGCCACAGGAATGCCAGGCAGATTGCCAACCGCTGGCGATTTAAAATCAAAGGTCTTCGTCCCATAACACTCTATTAATCAATAGGATGGATTGCAAGGGAATTTTACTCGCCCTCACACTGAAAAAATTTCGGCTTTATAAGGAATATGGGAAATGCCAGATTTTCACCGTCTGGCGTGAATCCAGATGGGAAAGGAAATTATACCGGTCGAATTATACTCCCGTGCAAGATCGTGGGGGCTGCTTGCGAGGAGCCCCGGGCAGGTCATTCGTTCTTTGAAAAACCAATCCTTGCCAAAGCAGGGTGCGGTAGAGTATAATGGCAATCGTTCGGGGCGTGGCTCAGCCCGGTTAGAGTGCGCGGTTCGGGTCCGCGAGGTCGGCGGTTCAAATCCGCCCGCCCCGACACGTTATGAGGATGTACCCGACATCCTCTTTTTTATTTAAGGTTGCTCCCTAAGGAGGGCTGCTCGACTATGTGATCTATATTTTGGTGCAACATTAATATTCTCTGGAAATTGACGTTAGAGTTTTGGCTACAATTCTTGCCTTCGTATATAATATTATATGAACATAATTTGTATTCCAATGTTATCATCACCAAAATATAGAATGTATGTTCTATTATTCAGGCCCCCAACTTGGGAATTTGAGGGGGATTAATAGGGTAAACCTATAAAATCGCACCTTTCAAATTTGTTATGAGAACCCGGAAATTGAATATGTACAATAAATTGGATTAATTATTGAAAAGTGAGCGTATTTAGGAATGAGTTAATGGGGAAAACCACGCAGAGGAATATGAGAGTTTGCAAAGAATCCCCTAAACATATTGAAAAGCAATATCACCTGTGATATCATGGACGAAGATACTCTTAATAAACTCGAGTTGGAAATTAATGCCCTTCGAGCAAGAACGGGTAATATCAAACAGGGTGAATTAGAGTCTCTCGCTAAAAAATTGGGGAGAGAACGTTCAAAACGTGGAGCAGAACCAACCTATGTCCTTCGGCAATTGCCAAACCGATTTCCATTAAGCATCCCTGGTCATCGACAAATCGCAAAATTCACTGCAAAAAGCATCCTAAATACACTCGAAGATGATGTAGACGCTTGGCGCCAATGGCTATTAGACCATTAATGAAAAGTTGAGTAAATAGATGAATAACTTCCTAAGTAAACCCTACTCTTTTGTATTTCTAAAAAACGATGATGATACTTATTCAGGCGAAATCGTAGAGTTCCCTGGTTGTTTTGCCCAAGGTGATACCATCGCAGAAGCAATGGAAAACCTGGTTAGTGCAGCAGAATCCTGGGTTGAAGCCGCACTTGATCAAGAATTGTCTATCCCAGAACCCTTCATGACTCAAGATTTTGGAGGGCGGGTTGCTTTGCGCTTACCAAAGAGTTTGCATAAACAAGCCGTCAGGCTTGCCAATATGGATGGGGTTAGTCTGAACCAGTTTCTTGTTGATGCGATTGCTGAAAAAGTCGGTGCGCAGAATTTATATCAACACTTATGTGAAAATTTATCTGGCCAAATTGTCGCGAGTACACCTATTTTGATCGGGGATTTCCAACAATTGGGCAAAATGCATACCAGTGAAACTCCAGCCAATTATATTGCCGAAATTACCATTGGAAATCGTGCAAACACCCGTCTAATGGAGTTAAACCATGCCTGAGATCACGAATCTAGTCTTTACGCATAAAGAAGTAGTTACAGCACTATTAAAATCCCAAGATATCCATGAAGGAATTTGGGGACTTTACGTCGAATTTGGAATAGGAGCGGCGAATGTCGGACCGAGCCCTGACGAAATTCAACCTGCGGCTATTATTCCTGTCCTTAAAATTGGCTTCCAAAAATTTAATGAAGTAACAAATATTTCAGTAGATGCTTCTGAAGTTAATCCGATTACGAAAAAGACAAAAACTTCGAAAATAGTAGAAACCGAATAAACAAATTTTTTTGATTTTTTCTCGGCAGCTTGATAACGAGTATAAACTTGAAATCCTTTGGTTTTATTTTCGCCAATCAAGCAACACCTTGACATCCTTCCGCTTCCCTATGTTATATTCCCTCTACTCTTTTACTGGTTTCATATAAGCGTTAAGAAGGAACATCAACCATGAAAATCTATCGAATCGCACTAATCACCCTGATCCTTGCCCTAGGTGCTAGCGCCTGCAATTTCAGTCTCAAAGGCGGCAAACTTGCGATCCCGATTAGCCTGGACGAGCAAGCCGTCACCCGGCTAGTTTCCGGGGTGATGGGAGTTATCACCGCAGCCAGCGGCAGCCAACCCCAGGCGACGATCAACGTTGTCGATTTCATCGAACCGGATTCAATCCGCGTGGATGGCACCTACGAAATTTCCCCCGGTCAGTTGGTGCAGGGCAGCATGACCCTGGCCTTTGCCGTGGTCGATGGAGCCCCGCGCGTGGGTGTGATCGCCCTGGACATTCCCGGTGCAGACAACTCTGCCGCGACCATGGACAAGATCAACCGCGCTCTGGAAGATGCGCTGCAGCGCGAAGCGGGCGCGGTTCGGGAAGCAGCCGTGTTCAAATCCATCACAGTTGAGGGTGATGCCCTCAAAATCATTGTCGAGGTGCCGCTGCGAGCTACGCAATAATTGTTGCGTTATTCATCCAGGCTGGCGGACATCAGTTCCAATGTATCCCGCGTAACATAACGAACGCCCTTCCAAAAGGCCAGGGCAGCTTCGTTGTCACGGTAAACAAAGATGTGGACCTTTTCGATGCCTAACGCTTGCAGCGCGGCATGGCAGCGGTCAACCAGCGCCCTTCCAATCCCCTGCTCGCGGTAAGCCCGGTCGACTGCCAGGTGGTGCAAATAGCCGCGCCGTCCGTCATGCCCGCATAGCACTGCCCCTACCAGGGTCTCGCCGTCCCAGGCGGTGAAACTCATGCCCGGGTTGCGCGCCAGGTAGCCCGCAATGCGTTCCGGCTCATCGGCGGCACTAAGCCCGATCCCCTCGCTGGATTTCCAAAGCGTTAGCGCCAGAAGAGAATCCGCAGGTGTGAATTCGCGAATCTCGATGTCCATCTACTGACCCACCCGCCAGCCCAATATCATCATTTCCTGCCTGGAGTGCTCCGGTGAGGGCAGGTGCGCTTTCAATGTTGCTTTTCTCAGTTCGGTTAATTTCTGAAGCGCAGCTTCACCCTCTTCCCCGTGGCGCACCAGGTAGCAGCCGACCACCGTCCCGGTGCGGCCAAGCCCGGCCAAACAGTGAACGTACACAATTTTCTCTGCTTCCACCGCCTGGTCGATCTCATCTAAGATGGCTTTCATCTCTAACGGCTGAGGCACTCCGAAATCCTCAATCCGATGTTCAAATATATCGACACCAACACCCAAATCAGCAGCCTCCTCTCTTAATATTTGGTGATAGGAGGTCGAGACGTCACCGGGATTGGTTAAATCGATAAAGCAATTGATTCCCATCTGGAGCATGCGCAGGATTTTTTGCCGGGTTTGGTGCTGCTCCATTTCGTCGGGATAATCACCCGCCAATAATTTTCCGGGAACGACCCAGTATGCATTGGGGAAAGGTACCTGGGGAGATGTCTGATTATCCGGGGTCATTGCTGCTCCTTTTTCATTAATTTTACACGCAGATTTGTCCGCGGGTATTACCCGGCTTCGACCGGGACGGCCTGCTTTTGCCTGCCAAAGATAGCTGGCAGCAGGATCAGTCCAGCCAGGTTGATCACCGCCAAAATCGCAAAGGTGGAGGCGAACCCGACCGAATCCACCAGACCGCCAGCCAGACCCAGGCCAATGCCGGTTCCCAGGTTGGCGACCGCCATCAGAATGGCAAACATGGACGCGGCGATACGCGGATCAGTACGGTTCATTGCGATCGCAAAGTAAATCGTCTCATAGAAACCGTATGCCAGCCCAAACAGGGCTGCCAGCGGCCAAACCAGCCACGAATTCACCACAAATGCCAGCAGCAAAATGCTGGCAAACGACAGCAGAATGGCGCGTAAAGCCGCCTGACGGTGACCCCAGCGGTCGGCGAGTTTCCCCCCCGCCAACGAGCCGGCAACCACACCCAGCCCCCAGACGGTGGTCACCAGGCCGGCTGTTCCCAGGCTGATATTGAAGCGTTCCTGCAAAAACGGATTCATGATCTGATTGGCGCCATTAATCACCAACGAGTATACCGCCCCTAGCAAGCCAAGCGCGATCAAAGGCCAGGCTTTGAAAGCGCTGAAGGCCTTCCACTCGAATTTTTGCTCCGGGCGGCGGTCTGGTTCGCGGGCAGCGAAAACCAACGGCAGCGGCAGCAGGCTCAACACCGCCAGCAAGGCAAAGGCAGCCGTCCAGGAGGTGCGCTCCACTAAAATGCCGATTACGCCTGAAATCAACACCACCCCAAGCGCCCGCCCGCCAACCATGAACCCCTGAATCGCGCCTTGTTCCTCCTTCGGCGTTGAATCGAGTGCCAGCCCGTCCGTGGCGGTATCGTACAAAGCCATGCCGCTCATCATCAGGAAGGCCAGCCCTAAAAACAGGCCGTACTGCCTGCCAGGATGCAGCAAAGGGACTGCCAACAGGCAGGCAGATTGTAAAAAAAGCCCGATGACGATATACGGGCGGCGGTGGCCTTTTCCGAACAAATTGACCCGATCGCTGAGCATGCCAAGGAATATCTTGAGCACCAGTGGAATCAGCCCGACTGTCCCGACCAACCCGATCTGGCTCATGGTCAGGTTAAACCCAAGCAAATACAGCGAGTTCAGCGCTGTAAAATAACTCAACACCGCGCCTTGCGCGAAGTAGAGCATGGCAAACATTGCGTATCGGGTAGTTTTGGACACCAGGACACCTCGTACAGCGGATATTGGTAAACAGAAGTTCAAACCAGTATAGAAGCCCGCCTTACACCTGTCAACCACCGTTCGGGCTAAGCCTTGCCAGAAACTATGCTATAAAGTATAGTCAAATACGCATTTTTCAATCCCAAAATCTCCGAGAAATTATGCTTCCTATGGACACACCCATCGAAACCCCTGATTCGTCATCCTGGTTGGACAAGCCTGTTTTTCGATCTCTCCCACAATTTAAAATAGAATCTTTGCTGGTCACGATCATTTTGATCCTGGCCATCTTTAGCCGTTTCTACATCCTCGGCGAACGCGTGATGAGCCATGATGAAGTGAATCATGTGATTCCTTCCTTTGACTTGGTCTCCGGCCGCGGGTATGTCCACGACCCGATTACCCACGGGCCATTTCAATTCCACGCCATTGCCCTTTCGTATTTTTTGCTGGGTGACAGTGATTTTTCGTCGCGTGTCCCGGCTGCCTTATTTAGCATCGCTACCATTGTGCTGGTGCTGTTCGGGTTCCGCAAATACCTGGGGCGAACCGGAGCGCTGATCGCCGGTTTCCTCTTCTTGATTTCCCCGTACATGCTCTTTTACGGCCGCTACACGCGTAACGAAGCGTATGTCGCCCTGTACGGTGTAGCTACGCTTTATGCGATTCTCAAGTATCTGCATGACGGCAAGGTCACTTCGCTCTACATCCTGGGCATCGCGACTGCGATGCATTTTATTACAAAAGAGACCAATTACATTTATGCCGCTCAACTGCTGATATTCCTGGCGTTCCTGTTCATGCAGCGCATCGCCAGCACCCGTTGGCCCCAAACCAAATCGCGCAACACGTTTTTGTTGACGCTATCCGGAGCGATGATTGTTTTGCTGATGACCCTTGGGCTGGCAGCCTGGAATGCGATCGCCAACCGGGCAGTAACCGCGTCGACTCCAGAAACCGAAGCCGCTGGAACTGTGGTCGCTACCCTGTCCTGGATCAAGATTGCAGAGGGCGGCGGAGTAGTGATTGCCCTGGCGCTGATGGCCGTGGCGATCATCGTGTTGCTGCGTTCCATCGGGTGGAATGCCCTCAAACAGGAGCGTTCCTTTGACCTTTTGATCCTGAGCGGCACCTTAATCCTGCCCATCCTGACTGCATTCCCGGTTAAGCTGGTAGGTACACTGCTTGGTCAAAATTGGGATCCGTTGGATTATTCCACCCAGGGCATCATCCGAACCAGTATTTTCCTGGTCGTGATGACTGGCATTTCTGCTTTTATTGGAATGAACTGGAAACCGCGCATCTGGTTGCCTAATTTTGTGATCTTCTATGCCATTTCCACTGTTTTTTTCACCACCTTTTTTACCAACGGTTTTGGCTTTTTTACCGGCATCATTGGGGGGTTAGGCTACTGGTTGTCCCAACAGGGGGTTTACCGTGGCGAGCAGCCTTTCTATTATTACTTCCTGATTCAAATTCCAATTTATGAATACCTGGCGGTATTTGGCACCCTGATCGCGGTTTATTTTGGGACGCGCTACAAAAAGTGGTCGCAGCTGCCAGGTGACAGCCCGGCACACGGATTGGAACAACTTCCAGAAGAGCCTGAGGATGTGGATGCTGTCAGCAGCGAAGTTGAAATCTTGCAGCCGGAATATGAAACGGGTATCGCTGGCGGATTAGAGTTGCAGCCGGAAGGTACCGCCGCCGGAGCGCCTGCACCGGTCATCTTCAATCAGAACCAACGCCTGCCCGTTCTGGCGCTGTTGGTTTTCTGGTCGATATCTGCGCTGTTTGCATATTCTGCCGCTGGCGAACGCATGCCGTGGCTGACAGTCCATATCGCCCTCCCCTTGCTGCTGGCAGCCGGCTGGGGATTTGGCTATCTTGTTGATACCAGCCCGTGGAAACGCCTGACCGAAGACCATAGCTGGCTGGCGCTACTCCTGCTCCCGATCTTCATCACCAGCCTGGGCGGTGTTTTAAGCTCCGTGCTGGGGACTCAACCGCCCTTCCAGGGGAACACCCTCGAACAACTGCGCGCGACCAGTTTGTTTATTTTCTCAACCATCGCTCTGGTGCTTTCGGCGTGGGGGATTCTGAAATTGCTCAGCCAATGGACTTCAAGCGAGGTGCTGCATATCGCTGCAGCCGTGTTCACAGCCGTGCTGATGGTGCTGACGATGCGCACTGCCTCCACTGCTTCGTACATCAAATATGACACCGCCCAAGAATTCCTGGTGTTCGCGCATGCCGCCCGTGGTCCAAAGGATATTTTGGCTCAAGTCGAAGAAATCTCGCGGCGTACTACACGTGGATTGGACATTGCGGTTGCTTACGACTCAGACGCCAACTATCCCTTCTGGTGGTATTTCCGCAATTACCCCAATAAACGCTGGTTCGCCGACAACCCCACGCGCGACCTGCAAAACAATCCGATCATCATTGCCGGGTATAAAAATTGGACCAAGCTCGATTCGATCACCCGCGGCAACTATGTATATTTTGAGTACAACCGCCTCTGGTGGCCCATGCAGGATTATTACAACCTGAGCTTGCAGCGCATCTCCGACGCGTTCAAGTCTCCGCAGATGCGATCAGCGCTGTTCCAAATCTGGCTCAACCGCGACTATACCGAGTACGCCGAGGTCGCCGGACGCACCGACCTGACGCTGGCAAATTGGAATCCGTCCCAGCAGCTGCGCATGTACGTACGCAAAGATCTGATTGCGCAGATTTGGAATTACGGCGCTTCACCGGTAATCCCTGCCGAGGAACAGGTCAACCCGTATGACCAGGGCATGATTAACCTGATCCCAGATCAAATCGTAGGCCAATCGGGGACCCAGGCTGGACAATTCCAGGCGCCGCGCGGGATCGCCTTTGCTGCCGATGGTTCCCTATACGTGGCGGATTCGCGCAACCACCGCATCCAGCAGTTCAACACTGCTGGCGAATTGGTGCGCGCCTGGGGCAGTTTTGCCAACGTAGCTGACGGCAACGCGCCCGGCGGGACCTTCTACGAGCCGTGGGGAATCGCGGTTGGACCTGACAGTTCCGTCTATGTGACCGACACCTGGAACCACCGCATCCAAAAGTTCAGCGGAGATGGGCAGTTCCTCCAGATGTGGGGTTACTTTGGCCAGGCCGAAGTTCCGGAAGCTTTCTGGGGGCCGCGTGACATTGCCATCGACTCTCAGGGACGGTTGTACGTCACCGACACTGGCAATAAGCGCATTGTCGTCTTCAACTCCGACGGCACGTTCGTGACCCAATTCGGCACGGCCGGGTTTGATCCAGGGCAGTTCGACGAACAGGTTGGCATTGCCATCAGTGCCCAGGATGAAATCTTCATCACTGATACCTGGAATCAGCGGGTTCAGGTCTTTGTGCTCAATCCAAACACACTGCAAGCGAATATGGTTCGTTACTGGGATGTTTCCGCCTGGTACGGCTCTTCGCTTGAAAATAAACCTTACATCGCTGTTGACCAGGCCGGACATGTCTTTATCACCGACCCCGAAGGGTACCGCGTGCTTGAATTCACGGGCGAAGGTGAGTTTGTGCAAGGTTGGGGCGATTACAGCCCCGCCTCTGACGGCTTTGGTCTGCCTTCGGGCATTGAAGTGGATGCCGAAGGGCATGTGTGGGTCAGCGACGCTGGCAACAACCTGGTGCTAAGGTTCACTGTTCTAACAGAATAAATTCAAAAATTTCGCCTTACGGGTAAGGCACGGGGTTTCGTAATAGATACGTCATAATGAGATAACCCCCGTGCCCCTACCGACGAGGGAGAGCGAATTAAAAATTTCGCCCTACAGAACAAACAGGGGCGAATCTTATCGACCCGCCCCTGCCCTTATATTCACCGCAACTGTTTATTTTTCGTGAAAAAACAGGCTGAGCACAAAGCTCACCACACTGACCACCAGAGCACCCAGGAACGCTCCCAGGAAGCCGTTCACCGTGAAACCCACTCCAAACTGGGTGCCAATTAACCCTGCCAGCCAGAACATGACCGTATTAATCAGCAAAGTTCCCAGCCCGAGGGTCAAAACGATAATCGGGCAGCTGACGACCATCAACAGCGGGCGGAGGATGGCGTTCACCAACCCAAAAATCAAAGCCAACCACAAGAAACTCACCCAGTTGGTTGAATTTGGGAAGATATAGGAACCGCCCAACAGGTAAACCGCCAGATATAAACCAACCGCATTAACCAGCAACCGGATAAAAAACCTTTTCATATTCTCCTCCTTATTCAGAAAATCCCGCTTCCATCCAAATCAAAGTCATATGGGGCGTAAAGCCGCTGTTTTCAAATGCCGCCTGAGCCTGGCCAGCGGGATAGTTGACCATTAGCGGACGTTTACGGCGCAACGTCTGACGAATTCCCGGCAGTAATGCCCCAACCGCGGCTTCCTCAGTTTCTGGATCCGTCGCCAGCCACAAGATATCGGCATACATTCGCGAAGGTTCCCAGGTGACCAACCCGATCAGCTTGCCATCCTTACGCGCTGTCAGGTGCGCCACTTGCTCGCCGGCCAATTTCAATTGCAGTTCCCGAAAAAACCCGGGCTGCAGCCGGCTTTTGTTGAGCGGCAGATTCCAGACCACTTCAGGCGGATAAACCCGGTCCAACCAGGCAGTTTGCTGCGCCCAATCGCGAGCGTGGCGCTGCCCAACCAGAACACCATTCGGCGTCTGTGGTTCTGCTAGATCAGTATACGAATCATTTTGCCAAAGGGTGCGCCGCAGCCGCTCTTCGAACCCGAGGTTGCGATATAACTCCTGGGCATGGGGATTATCGTCACGAACATGCAGCCAGGTGGACGCTGCCCCGTGCGTCCGGGAATAGTCCAGACCGGTTAGAGTCAATTTCCGCGCAATCCCGCGACGGCGGTAACCAGGGTGGGTGGCGACATTGGCGATGAGAAAATATCTTTTTCCCCGGCTGCTAAAGGGTATCAATGTCAGGTTGCCAACAATCAACCCATCCTCTTCCCACAAAAACCCCTGCACCGGCAGCGCCATTTGCTCGAAGGGATTTGCCCCAAAACCGGCATGTCCTTGCGCCAGCCAGCGCAAATGCTGGATATAATCGCGTCCGTCAGGATCCATGGTGTCGGCAAAACAAAGCTCCACCAGGTTGGCAACGGCGGATAAATCCTTACGTTTAAGAATCGGGCGAATATTGGGGCTGTAAAAGTGGTAAGGTCCATTCATATGCGTTATTTTACACCGGATTCTAATGCGCCCGATGAATTTATCGCCTAACTGGATTGCCCTCCGGCAGTCGCACAAATCGCTGCGCGATGTTAAAATAAGATAACCTTCGTTGGTGTAACGAGAACCCTGTCCATGATTCCCCAAACCCTGTTCAAAAATGCACGCGTCTTGAGCCCTACCGGGATCTACGAACCTGGCTGGCTGCTGGTCGAAGGCCGCGAAATTGCCTCCATGGGAGGGGGCACTCCACCGGCGCCGCTGATCACCGAGGACGTAATCACCATCGAGGCAAACGGCTGGAACTTACTACCCGGCTTTATCGACCTGCATGTTCACGGCGCGCTCGGACACGACACGATGGATGCTTCAGTCGAGGGACTGCAGGCCATCAGCCGGCACCTGGCACAACACGGTGTAACCTCTTTCCTGGCAGCCACCTGGACCGCACCTGACGAGGAAATCAACCGGGCTTTACTGACTGTCGGCAAAGTATATGGTCGGATTCCAGGCGGCGCGACCCTGCTGGGGGCCTATTTGGAAGGCCCATACCTCAATCCGAACCGGGCGGGTGCGCAAGCTCACGAGTCCATCCGTTCTGCAGCTGACCATGAAACCGCGCACCATTGGATCGACGACGATATGGTACGGGTGGTCGTTTTGGCCCCCGAAAACCCTGAAAATTTATGGCTGGTGGAAGAGTGCGCCCAAAAGGGGATCACCGTCGCGGCGGGGCACACATCCGCAACCTACGACGAAATGCAAGTAGCGGTCTCTCGCGGAGTACGGCATTTGACACACTGCTTCAACGCGATGGGCGTCATGCACCACCGCCAGCCGGGTGCCATTGGCGCCGGGTTGACCATGCCGGAATTGCGCTGCGAGCTGATCGCCGATAATATCCACGTTCACCCGGCGGTTCAGAAAATCCTCTACCAGGCTAAAGGTCCATACGGCATGCTGCTGGTGTCTGACTGCACTCGCACCACTGGTATGCCAGATGGAGAATACGATTTTGATACCCGTAAAGTTGTGGTTAAGGACAACATTGTCCGCTTAGGGGACGGAACTCTGGCGGGCAGCCGGCTTGCCCTTGACCAGGCGCTGAGAAATTTCAGTGCGAATATCCGCCGCCCCCTATCCGAGCTCTGGCCGGTCGTTACGCTGACGCCTGCACGCGCGATCGGGATCGCCCACCAGAAAGGTGTACTGGAAATCGGCCACGATGCCGATCTAATATTGTTGGACGACGACCTTCAAGTCAAATTGACCATGACCGAAGGCAGCATCGTTTTCCAGGCGTAGGCATCAAACTTGCAGATTAAGATTAATCCGGTGAATTGCTTCAGGAACCCAGAACGCTTATATTCCTCTTACATTTCATTTGGTTATTGTTAATCCCAAAATGCTATAATTTCTAAATTGGTTTTTAAGATTAATTTACCAAGGACAATACCCTTATGATGCGATTTGACCGTTTTACGGAACGCGCCCAGGAAGCAGCCCAACGTGCTGCTGAAATTATTCAACGCTACGGGCACAACCAGATCGACTCCGAGCATATTTTGCTGGCGTTAATCGAGCAACCCCAGGGCGTGATTCCACAAATTCTTGAGATATTAAAGGTAGATCCCGCGACGCTTGCCGAGCGGCTTGACTATATCCTGCGCACCAGCCCGAAAGCGAGCATTTTCGGCGGCGGCGCAGGACAAATCTTTATCACCCCGCGAGTAAAACGGATTGTTGACCTCGCCAACGAAGAAGCCAGCAAATTGAAGGACGAGTACATCTCCACTGAGCATATTTTCCTGGCGATCCTCAGCGAGCGCAACACACCGGCGGCCCGCCTGCTGGAAGGCGCTGGCATTACGCGCGAACGGGTGCTGGATGCTGTCATGCAGCTGCGCGGCGGACAAAGGGTAACCGACCCGCAAGCCGAGACGCGCTACCGCACACTGGAAAAATACTCGCGCGACCTGACCCAACTGGCCCGTGAAGGCAAGCTTGACCCGGTCATTGGCCGCGATAAAGAGATCCTGCGAGTGATGCAGGTCCTTTCCCGCCGCACCAAAAACAACCCGGTACTGATCGGAGAAGCTGGCGTCGGTAAAACCGCTATCGTTGAAGGGTTGGCGCAAAAAATCGCTTCCAACGATGTGCCGGAAATCCTGATGGGCAAACGCGTCACCTCGCTCGACCTGGGCGCGATGATCGCGGGCAGCCGCTTCCGCGGTGAATTCGAGGAGCGTCTCAAAGCCGCCATCGAAGAGGTGCAGCGGTCAGAAGGCGAGATCATCCTGTTCATTGATGAGCTGCATACCGTCGTTGGCGCTGGAGCGGCTCAGGGTGCAATGGACGCCTCCAACATGCTCAAACCGGCGCTGGCGCGCGGCGAACTGCAGTGTATTGGTGCGACCACTCTGGATGAGTATCACAAACATATCGAAAAAGACTCGGCGCTTGAGCGCCGTTTTGCTCCCGTGTACGTGGACGAGCCGACCATCGAAGACACGATTCTGATGCTGCATGGTCTGCGCGACCGCTACGAGGCGCACCACAAGGTACGTTTCTCGGATGAGGCTTTGGTGGCAGCTGCGCGCTTATCTTCCAAGTATGTTCCTGACCGGCGTCTGCCCGACAAAGCCATTGACCTGATGGACGAAGCTGCTGCCAAGCTGCGCGTCGCGCTTTTCTCGCTCCCTCCGGAACTGAAGGATATGAAGACCGAGCTGGATAAGTTAATGGCGGAAGAAGAGCTGGCCGGCGTTGAACGTGACTACGAACGCGCTGCCCGCAAGAAAGCCGAACGCCTGCGCATGGAAGAGGAATTTAACGGCTTGCGCGATAAATGGGAAACCGAACACAAACTGGACGAAGTGGTGGATGTCAATGACATCGCCCAGGTTGTGGCACAATGGACCGGTATTCCCGTCAATCAGATGATGGAATCGGAAGCCGACCGCCTGCTGCAAATGGAAGATCGCCTTTCCGAGCGGGTTATCGGCCAAGGAGAGGCAATTAAAGCCATCTCCGATGCCATCCGCCGCGCCCGCGCCGGTCTGAAAGACCCGCGGCGCCCGATTGGCTCGTTTATCTTCATCGGTCCCTCTGGCGTCGGAAAGACTGAGCTGGCCAAAGCGTTGGCTGAGTTCATGTTCGGCGATGAGGAAGCCCTGGTGCGCCTGGACATGAGCGAGTACCGCGAGCAGCACACCGTCTCGCGCCTGTTTGGCGCTCCTCCTGGTTACGTGGGCTACGAGGAAGGCGGTCAATTGACCGAAGCCGTCCGCCGCCGCCCCTACCGGGTGATCCTGTTCGACGAAATCGAAAAGGCGCATCCCGAAGTTTGGAACGCGCTGCTACAGATCCTGGACGACGGCCGCTTGACCGACGGACAGGGGCAGGTGGTTGACTTCCGCAATACGGTCTTGATCATGACAAGCAACCTTGGCACTGAGTTTGTGCGCCAGGGCGGCACGCTTGGCTTCCTGCAGGATGCGAGCTCCGACGAAGACCGCATCCAGCACGAAAAGATCCAGAAAGCGCTCAAGACCACCTTCCGGCCGGAATTCCTCAACCGCATCGATGAGATTATTATGTTCTCGCCGCTGTCCATCGAGCAGATGTACAAGATCGTCGATCTGCAAATGCAAGAGGTGCGCGAACGGTTGGCCGAGCACGGCCTGGATGTGACCATCACGGATGCGGCTGTCCACTGGTTGGCCGAGGTCGGCTTCGATCCCAGCTTTGGCGCCCGCCCGCTGCGGCGCGCCCTGCAGAAACACATCGAAAGCCCGCTTTCAATCAGTGTTCTGGCCGGTCAGTTCCAAAAAGGCGATACGGTGGTTGTGGACCTTGACCAGGAAAATAAACAGTTGTCCTTCCGGAAAGCGGAAAAAGCCAAAAAAGAAGAACCTGCTACGGTATAGCAGGCTATGAGGTAGCTTAACTGCCGGGGCGTCCGATTGGACGCCCCGGTTCCGTTAAAGAGGTCATTACGAGCCGCGAAGCGGCAATGTAATCTGCGAAATTCAACTTTAACACTTTCCACAGAAAATTTCTCTGCATGATTTACCTACCACCATCTAGCTGCATGAATTATTTATTCGGTGCAATCAAAAACCCTTCACGGAGCGCCCGGTGGACGAAGATCTCCTTTACATTCGGAAGTTAGGGTGCTATTCGACCCGAGCTGTCTATATTACTTGCGAATCAAACCACCCACTTTGAACGTACCGGGTCGAACGCACCGGATTACCGCAGGTTAAATATTTTTGGTACGTTCGAACCACCTCACTGAGCACCCTGCGGACGGAAGGCACCGTACCACTGACCAGAACTCGTTATATGAATTGTCGCTCTGTATGGTAAGCGCAGATCGCTTCGTTCCTCGCGATGACAAGCAGCTCACGGTTAATTGACAGTTCAGCCCTCCTCCTTTATACTTGCGACTCAGATGGTCTGACCACTGTTTATGTTTGGCCGCCGTCGACCCCTCAGGAGGTAAACCTTGAAGAAAGCGTTAATCACCGGCATCACCGGCCAGGACGGCTCTTATCTGGCAGAGTTGCTGTTGCACAAAGGCTACGAAGTCCACGGAATAATTCGTCGGGCCAGCACCTTCAACACCCGCCGCATTGATCACATCTACCACGACCCGCATCCCAACGGCGGCGAGGTCAAACTGCACCTGCATTACGGCGATGTCTCCGTCGCGGAGACGATCTCTAACATCATCTACAACGTTCGCCCAGACGAAATCTACCACCTGGCAGCGCAAAGCCATGTGCGTGTCAGCTTTGACATGCCGGAATATACCGGTGATGTCACCGGGCTGGGCACTATCCGCATCCTGGAAGCTGTACGTAAGAGCGGTTTTGACGAACGCTTCTACCAGGCATCTTCCAGTGAAATGTTTGGCGCCGCCAAGCCCCCGCAAAATGAAATCACGCCCTTCGAGCCGCGCAGCCCTTATGCAGCCGCCAAGGTGTATGCCTACTGGGTCACACGCAATTACCGCGAAGGTTACGGGATATTCGGCAGCAATGGAATCCTGTTCAACCATGAATCTCCGCGCCGTGGCGAGACTTTTGTCACCCGTAAAATTACCCGGGCGGTGGCAGCCATCAAAGCTGGCAGACAGGAACATTTGTACCTTGGCAATCTGGACGCCAAACGCGATTGGGGATACGCCCCGGAATTCGTCGAAGCCATGTGGATGATCCTGCAGCAGGATAAAGCGGACGACTACGTTATCGGCACTGGTGAAGCCCACTCGGTGCGCGAGTTCCTGGATGAGGCATTCGGCTATGCCGGGTTGAAATGGGACGACCATGTGCGCATTGACCCGCGCTACTTCCGCCCAACCGAGGTGGACTACCTGTTAGCCGATCCGTCAAAGGCTAACCGCATGCTGGACTGGCAGCCGCAGGTACGCTTCCATGAGCTGGTCAAGATCATGGTGGATGCCGACCTTGAACTCGCAGGGCTGACCTGCCCAGGCGAAGGCCGAAAAATACTTGAGGAACGCTTTGGCGGCTGGCACCGCTGGGACAGCCAGGTCGTCTCGATGGAAAGATAAGCACGGACACAAAAAAAGGTCTGAATTTGCCAGGCAAATTCAGACCTTTTTTTATCCCTTGATGACGATTACCGGCCGCAGGCGAGCGACCTTGCGAGCTATTCCGGCCGCATGGACCGTCTCAACTACCTCATCGACATCTTTATAGGCGCGCGGCGCCTCCTCAGCCAGTCCTGGAAGCGACCCGGCCCGAATGTGAATGCCGTCCGCTTCCAATTCACTGCGCAACCGGTCGCCGCGAATCTCGCGTTTGGCCTGGCTGCGACTCATCACCCGGCCAGCCCCGTGACAGCTGGACCCCCAGGAGCGCGTCATACTTTCAGCGGTGCCGACCAACACCCATGAAGCGGTGCCCATGCTACCTGGCACTAACACTGGCTGACCGATCGAGCGGTACACCTCCGGCAGCTCCAGTGAGCCGGGGCCAAAAGCCCGCGTGGCGCCCTTGCGGTGCACGCAGACCTTGACCTTTTTCCCGTCCACCACGTGGGTCTCGATTTTCCCCATGTTGTGGGCAATATCATAAACCTGGGAAAGCTGCCAATTCTTAACCACACCAGCCAGCGTTCCTTCAAAGGCCTGGCGCGCGGCATGCGCCAATAATTGGCGGTTGCAGAACGCATAATTGGCCGCTGAGCGCATGGCTGCCAGATAATCCCTTCCCTCCGGACTGTCCAGGGGTGCGCACACCAGCTCGCGGTCGGGCAATTTTATGCCGTAGCGGTGAACTGCGCTTTGCAAGTCTTGTACATAGTCGGTGCAGATCTGGTGGCCAAATCCGCGCGAGCCGCAGTGGATTTGCAAGGCCAACATGCCTTCCCGCAAGCCCATTGCTTGAGCCGCCTGCGCATCATACACCTGATCAACGACATCCACCTCGATAAAGTGGTTGCCCGCTCCAAGCGTCCCGAGCTGATTCAGCCCGCGTTTCTTCGCCTGGGGGCTGACTTTTGCCGGGTCAGCGCCATCCAGACTGCCGCCTTCTTCGGTGCGCAGCAAATCCTCCGCGGTCGCCAGCCCTTTTTTCAACGCCCAGCGCGCGCCGAGCCGGCAAACCTGATCCAATTCAGCTTCAGTGAGATGATAATTCCCGGCAACCCCCACCCCGCTCGGGCAATGCCGGTTGAGTGCGTTTGCCAAATCGGATAATACATGTTCGACCGCCTCCAGTTCAATTTGTGATCCGAGTAGGCGCACGCCGCAGTTGATGTCATACCCAATCGCTCCAGGTGAAACCACGCCGTCCGTCAGACGCGTGGCTGCCACCCCGCCGATCGGGAAGCCGTACCCCTGATGCATATCAGGCATGACCACCACTGGCTGCATCACTCCCGGAAGTGTGGCGGCATTTATGGCTTGCTCCAACGATTGGTCATCGAGCGCATCTTCCAACAGCCGGCGGGTGACGAACAGTCGGACGGATACGCGCATATCCTTGCGAAAGGACTGCGGGATCTCCCACTCGTAATCATTGATTTTCTTGATATCCTGCAACCGGATCATGCCGGAACCTCCTCCACGGTCGGGTCAAGCACCGCCACATCATTGCCGCTAAACATCAAACACGATGGTCGTTTCCAACCCACAGTCCAAGGATCGAATCTCAAGGTTATGGAACGTCACTGCCTTGATGTTTTTCTGCAATTCGAGCAGCGGCGCTCCTTCCAACCGGGCTTGCAACTGCAGCCCGTCCAACTTCAACTCAAAAGTGTCGAACCCGACGGAATCCAGCTCCATTTCGTATACAACCGCATTCAAAAAAGCGACCAGCAAGCTTTCAGCATCCCCCGCAGCCACCTTAAAGGTATGCTCCAGCCGTCCATTCGGTGTTAATCGTACGCCCATCAAGGCGTTCATGCCCAATGCAGCCTGCTGCATTAGCCCTGTCAAATCCTGCGCCCAGACATGCAGCGCCCAGTCGGCGGTATGCTGAATTTCCTCGTACCCAGAACCCATCGTCTTTTTTACCTCAATCTCGCTTTATAATTATAAGATATGACCTCGCGAATGGACCGCCTTGAAAGCCGACTGCAGGCTTTGATCGAGAACAGTATGAGCCGTCTGCCCTGGCGCAATTCTCAGCCGCGGCTGGCAGCGAACGTGATATCAGCCTTGCGCACCCAGCTTGCGCTGGATAACCGCTCAGCTGAACCACTGCCGGATAGTTTCAACCTGTTCATGCACCCGGAAAACTGCAAAGCCTGGGAATCACACCCGGACTGGGTGGAATGGCTGAACCGGGTGCTGCTCGACATGGCGGCGGAAAGCAACCGCAGCTTCGCCCGGGATCCGGAGATCCGTTTAATGCCCGATTCTGATCTCGATCCAAAAAACGTACGGGCTGTCCTGATTTACCAGGAAGTGGATGTCAACTCGACCGCAGTAATGGCTGCCGACTCCGATCCCCTGACAACGATTAACCCTGAAACCTGGTCTGGCCCGTTCTTGATATTGGAAAACAGTCAAACTTTCCTCCTCAACCAGGCGGCGACCAATATCGGGCGGCGGGAAGATAACGACCTGGTGCTGCCGGACCCGCGGATCTCGCGCAATCATGCCCAGATCCGCATCATTCACGGCGAGTGCGTCCTTTTCGACTTGAATTCCACCGGCGGCACCTACGTCAACAGCCGCCGTGTTACCACCCACAGCCTGCGCCCGGGGGATGTGATTTCCCTGGCGGGGGTCAACCTCATTTTTGGCGAGGAAACACCCTCCAGGCCGCGCACCACCGGAACCTCCCCGGCCCAAATTCCATCCTGAAGCGGGAATAATCCATGAGCGGCATCGTTGTACTGATCATTCGCATCTTTCTGGCAATCGCGCTTTACGCGTTTTTAGGCTGGGCGCTATACACCATCTGGCGCGACCTGCGGGTTCAAACGCTGATTTTGGCCGCCCAAAAGGCGCCCGCCATTACCCTGACGCGCATCGGCATGGACGAGTTCGAGCCTGCCAGCTTTCAAAAATCAGAAATATTCATCGGACGCGAGCAAACCACCACCCTGCCCATCCTGGACGACACGGTCTCAGGCCGCCATGCGCGCCTGGCGTACCGCCACAACCAGTGGTGGGTGGAAGACCTTAAATCAACCAACGGTACCTTTCTCAACGAAGAACCCGTCAACACCATGACCGTACTGGTCTCTGGCGATGAAATTCGCGTTGGACAAACTGTCATGCGGGTAGAGATTGCGCCAAAAGAATAAACAAGGCCAGTCCACCACTGAACCATATTTTAAAACAGCAACTTCATAGGAATGATCATGGAAGAAAAACCCATCCTCGGCATCATCGGCGGTTCTGGATTTTACAAATTCCCTGGGTTGGAAGATGTTCAAACGGTCGAACTGGATACGCCGTTTGGTAAACCCAGCGCTCCCATCGTAATCGGCACCCTGCATGAGCGCCGGGTGGCTTTTTTGGCCCGCCACGGCCTGGGGCATACCTTGATGCCGGCCGAGGTCAATTACCGGGCAAACATATATGCCTTCAAAGCGCTGGGGGTCCAATTTGTCGTCGGGGTCAGCGCCTGCGGCTCGCTGCGTCACGACTTTATCCCCGGTCACATCGTCGTCCCGGATCAGGTGGTTGATTTCACCCGCGGGCGCACCTCCTCGTTTTTTGACGGCGGGCTGGTGGCGCATATTGGAGTCGCTGAGCCGTTTTGCAAGGAATTATCGGCGATGCTGGTAACCGCCGCTGACCAGAGTCAGGCCAATGTGCACAAAGGCGGGGTATTCATCACTATCGAAGGACCGCGCTTCTCAACCCGCGCCGAGTCCAATTTGTTCCGTGCCTGGGGTATCTCCATCATCGGGATGACCACTTGCCCGGAAGCCTTTTTAGCCCGCGAAGCTGAACTCAGTTACGCAACTCTGGCACATATTACCGATTACGACGTCTGGCATGTGACCGAAGCCCCGGTCAGTGTTGATATGGTGGTGCGCACCCTGAACGAAAACGCCTTGAAAGCCAGCGAGACCATTTCAAATCTAGTCAAACTGCTTCCAAAGAGCGCGGACTGCAGCTGTACCCACGCCCTGGCGGATGCAATCATCTCTGACCGGACACTTATCAGCCCACAAGCCCGCCAAAAACTGGGTATCCTGGTGGAGAAATACTTGCCTTCGTGAGCTTCCTTTTTCCCCCCTCCAGTTCAGCGCGAGATTCCATCCAACGCCGGTTGATGTTCCTGGCGGGAATCTTCCTGTTCCTGTATTCGGTAGCGCTGACCCTTTCTCCGGCAGTCCGGGTACATTCCTGGGCAGCAGATTTTCGTTGGCAGCATTGGATGGGTTATTTTGGCTGGCTTGCAGGTTTTTCGCTCCTTTACCAGCAGCTTAACCGCCGATTGCCTGACCACGATCCCTATTTGCTGCCTATTGCCAGCCTGCTGAGCGGTTGGGGATTGCTTACCATTTGGCGGCTGGATAATACCTTTGGCATGCGGCAGACCATTTGGATGATTCTTGGCCTGGCGGTCATTTACCTGCTGCTCAGGTTCCCAGGTTGGATCGAGCTTCTGCGGCGTTACAAATATATCTGGCTGTCCGGCGGCCTGGGTCTGACAGCACTAACCTTCTTCTTCGGCACTTACCCTGGCGGAGACGGCCCTCGGCTGTGGCTGGGATGCTGTGGGCAGTACTTTCAGCCGTCAGAACCGCTGAAACTGCTGCTGGTTATCTACCTGGCAGCTTATTTGGCCGGTCAGGTGTACATAACACTCAGCCTGCCGCAACTGCTGGCCCCAACCCTGATCCTGGCCGGGGCCGCAACCGCCATGCTGGTTGCCCAGCGCGACCTGGGAACTGCCACGCTGATCATCGCCATTTACACGATCGTTGTTTACCTGGCCTCATCCCGCCGGCGAATATTGGCCATCAGCCTTGGGCTTCTGCTGGCAGCCGGGATAGCGGGCTATTCCACCTTTTCGGTGATCCGCATCCGGGTGGATGCCTGGTTGAATCCCTGGCTTGACCCGGGGGGAAATTCCTATCAATTGATTCAGTCGTTCCTGGCAGTCGCCACCGGACGCATTTTCGGCACCGGTCCGGGGTTGGGCAGCCCGGGGTTGGTTCCAGTCTCCCAATCCGATTTCATCGCTGCATCTATATCGGAAGAATCAGGCCTGATCGGGCTGGTCGGAATCCTGCTGCTGGTGGGTTTGTTCGTATTTCGCACCTTCAACATCGCCATGCGGGCAGCCAATAATTTTCACCGCTTCCTGGCTGCCGGCCTGGGCTGCTATTTCGGTATTCAGTCAATTTTGATTATTGGCGGAAACCTGCGCATGCTGCCCCTGACCGGGGTAACCTTGCCGTTCGTTTCTTACGGAGGATCATCGCTGCTGTCCACCTTTACCGCTCTTGGATTGCTGTTGGTCATCAGCAGCAACGAAGAGACAGCTTCACCTGAGTTGCCCCGGCTGCGGCCTTACCTGGTGACCGGTGCAGGGATCGCCGGGGCGTTGATGGCGCTTGGTTTGACCGCTGGCTGGTGGGCTGTGGTGCGTTCCGACGACCTGCAATTCCGCACTGATAATTTGCGATGGGCAGTCCATTCGCGCTATGTCCCGCGCGGTTCACTACTAGACCGCTCTAATGAACCTATATCCATTACCACCGGTCAATCTGGCAGCTACACACGCAGTTTATTGTATCCCGCACTGGGAACAACCATCGGCTACTCGGATCCGGTTTTTGGCAAAGGTGGTCTGGAAGCTAGCCTGGATGGATATCTTTCTGGCTTGCAAGGGAATTCTTCTTCCACGATCTGGCTGGCCGAGTGGATTTACGGTCAACCACCACCCGGTTTGGATGTGCGTATTTCGATCGATCTTGACCTGCAAACCAGTGTCGATGCTGTCCTTGTCGATCACATCGGGGCAGCAGTGATCCTCAACATGCAAACTGGCGAGGTCATCGCAATTGCCTCGCAGCCATCGTTTGATCCCAACCTGATGGATGAAAAATGGGAGCAGTGGCGGACGGATCCCGATGCGCCATTATTAAACCGGGTCACCCAGGGCGCTTACCCTCCCGGCAGTATTCTTGGACCTTTTCTATATGCCCGCGTAAAGCCAACGCTTGACGCCGATCCCGGACAGTTAAATTATTCATTGGACGGGAAAATCCTCACCTGCGCCCGTGCCCCAGCCATCCCGCTCACCTGGGAAACCGTGGTATCCGCCGGTTGTCCAGGTGCGTTGGTGGAACTGGGAGAACGTCTGTCGAACAGCCAGATGCGGGAGTTGTTTCAGGATTACGGCTTCTTCAGCGCTCCTGAATTTGACCTCCCCACCATCGCGCCATCCCTCGACCAGCCTGTTACCGATATCGTATTGGCCTCTATCGGCCAATCAGGATTAAAGGTAACGCCACTGCAGATGGCCCTGGCAGCCGCTCAACTCAGCAATTCGGGTGTCCGGCCGGCACCACGCCTGGCAACTGCAGTCCGTACCCCGCACCAGGGCTGGATCGTGCTGCCAACCGGCACAACAACCATAGTAGATGCGACTTACTCCCGCCCAGAAGGTTTGAAGACAGATTACACCTCCGGTCTTCCCGTTTGGGACGCCATTGGGCAAGCCCAGACGGATGATGGACAATCTCTTACCTGGTATATTAGCGCCACCATCGAATCCTGGCCTGGCTCTCCATTGGTGCTGGCTTTGGTGCTCGAAGAGGATAATCCCAATCTGGCCACGCAAATCGGCCGTGATTTGATGTCCACCGCAATCAATCCGTAAAAATCATTATCCTGCCAAATCCCGCAGCGCTGTCTCGGGATTTTCAAACTTAAACCGGAATCCCTGCTCCATCAATCGGGTCGGCACCCCGCGCCAGGAGTCAAGGACCACTGTGCTAAGCTCACCCAGTGCCAGCCGCATGGCAAAGGCAGGCACCGGAAACCAGTAAGGACGGTGCAATACCCGGCCGATCATCCGCCCTAACTCGGCATTCCTCACCGGTTGGGGTGACATCAAATTAAACGTCCCGGAAGCATCCTGGTGGTTGATCAAAAATAGAATCGCATCCACCTCGTCCTGGATATGAATCCACGAGACATACTGCCTGCCGGTACCAATAGGACCGCCAACGAACATGCGAAACGGCAACATAAACATTTTCAAAATAAACGCTCTCCGCTCGAACACTACGCCCGAACGAATCACCACTCGTCGAACACCAAGCTCCTCGACGGCATGAGTCGATTCCTCCCAGCGTTGGCAGAGATTGCCTTGAAAATCCGAGCCGGGCGGGCTGGATTCGTCCAAAAGTGTATCGCCGCTGGCGCGATAATATCCCGCCGCCGAGGATTGCACCAGCACCTCCGGGCGCTTTTCTGCCTGGCGCAGCGCTTCTACAATAGCCTCCCCGGCATCGAGCCGGCTATTCAAGAGCTGCGCTTTGCGCTTACGGGTCCACAAACCGCCCCCCAGGTTGACTCCTGCCAGGTTGATAATTGCATCCGTTTCGTTGACCAGACTGCCCCAGCCGTCGGCGCTGCGCCCATCCCATTGCACCAACCGCACACCCTCCGGCGCAGCATGCGCTTCCGGGTTACGGCTGAGGATGGTAACCGTATGGCCATCAATCAATAGCCGCCGGGTTAATGCCGTCCCAATCAGACCGCTGCCGCCTGCCAATATTAGGTGCATTTCCACCTCCTGACACCCTGCTCATGCCGAACCCAACCTGCACTTATATTACAGTGACTAGAATTAGCTGATTTATCGTAACACCTTTAAACGATACGAACAACTCTCGCGTGGCACTCGTGCTATAATCAGCCGAAAGAGTTGAAAATGAGCGAAAATGTGCTGGTTCTCAACGCCAATTATGAGCCGATCAACGTATGCAATCTGCGGCGGGCGGTCGGTCTGATATTAGCGGAACGGGCTGCGCTGGTGGTCAACGGCCGGGGGGTCATCCACTCCATCAGCAGTACTTTTCCGCGCCCGTCGATTATTCGATTGCAAAAAATGGTACAGCGGCCGCACACCCAGGTACGGCTAAACCGCCGGGAAATCTTCCGGCGTGATAATTTCACCTGCCAATATTGCGGCAAGCGCTCGCTTGACCTGACTATCGATCACGTAGTGCCGCGTCACATAGGCGGCCGGCACACCTGGAATAATGTGGTTACCGCCTG
>CALMGN010000130.1 GCA_937863605.1 uncultured Anaerolineaceae bacterium | reverse complement strand
ATTATATAAATTACCCAACAATAGTCAAGTTTGATTCGCATGCAATCTTCGACCAATTATGAGTTGTCAATCGCTTGACAGAAGCAACTTGACTCATTAGGTGTATAATTCTCTATTAATTTGCGACTGATTTGTCTAGTCATCGCTTTGTTTACCAGGCCGGAGGCCTGAAAATCCCCCCAGTTTTCATGATTAGTACGATGTGATGGAGTCCGTACCCACCAGGATGGTGTATGTGATCGGAATTAACCATATGGGGAATGAATACGATTTACCGGATACCGGTTAACGCCTGTTTAATCCAACCCTGCTGCGAATCCCTTCCATATCAGGGTTGGGGTTGTGTAAGTCCAGCGTACTCCTCAGTCATAGATCTTACTGAGAGGAGGTGATAGATCAAACCGAAACGCAACGAAGCAACCCCTAATTTCAATCCACCTAAATTCTAAGGAGATAAAAGAATGAGAAAGTTACGCATCACTTGGATTATGATTAGCCTTTTGGTTGCCGCCAGCATGCTGTTGGCAGCCTGCAAACCCGCAGCCGAAATAACCCCGCCGCCCGCTGCTGAAGAAACCAAGTTAGCAGTCGGTGTCGTTCTGCCGACCAAGGACGAACCGCGCTGGATCCAGGACGAGGCTCGTTTCAAGGCTGCGTTCAAGGCAGCCGGGTACGATGTTGAGATCTTGTTCAGCCAGGGTGATTCAGCCAAGGAAAAGGCCAACGTAGAAGCCTTAATCGCCAAGGGCGTCAAAGTCATCATCATCTGCCCGCAGGATGCGACCGCCGCTGCCGCTGCTGCGGCCGAAGCCAGAGCCGCCGGTGTGAAGGTGGTATCCTACGACCGCCTGATTCGGGATACCGATGCCGTCGATTACTATGTAACCTTCGACAGCATCTCGGTGGGTGAAGCACAGGCGCAGTACCTGGTTGACAAGGCCGCAGGCACTGGCAATCCGCTGTACCTGTACGCAGGCGCGGCCTCCGACAACAACGCCTTCCTGTTCTTTGAAGGCGCCTGGAACGTACTGCAGCCCAAGATTGCTGACGGCACCTTCGTCATCAAGAACTCCAGCGAAGCGATCGCCTTGCAAGACAAGGCCACGCTGACCCGTGACGAGATGAGCAAGATCATCGGGCAGGTGACCACGGACTGGAAGTTCGATGTGGCCAAGAACCTGGCAGAAGCCCATCTGACGGCTGCAAAGACTGCCGACAAGGGCAATGTCTTCATCCTGGCCCCGAACGATGGCACGGCACGCGCCATTGCCGACGTGTTTGCTGCTGACAAGGATGTCACCAGCTACGTCGTCACCGGTCAGGACGCAGAGATTCCATCGGTGCAATATATCATCGACGGCAAGCAGTCGATGACGGTCCTGAAGGATGTGCGCACGCTGGTCAGCGATGCGATTGCCGCAGCGGTAGCCTTCCTGGAAGGGAAAACCCCGGCCGAGACCACAACCTACAACAACGGCAAGATCGATGTTCCTGCCAAACCGTCTGTGGTTGTCACGGTTGACCAGAGCAATGTCAAAGCTGCTTTGATCGACTCCGGCTACTATGAAGCCAGCGAGTTTACCGGGATTGAGGAAATTGGGAAACTGTCCGTGGGCGTGATTCTGCCGACCAAGGACGAACCGCGCTGGATTCAGGACGAGGCTCGTTTCAAGGCTGCGTTCAAGGCAGCCGGGTACGATGTTGAGATCTTGTTCAGCCAGGGTGATTCAGCCAAGGAAAAGGCCAACGTAGAAGCCTTAATCGCCAAGGGCGTCAAAGTCATCATCATCTGCCCGCAGGATGCGACCGCCGCTGCCGCTGCTGCGGCCGAAGCCAGAGCCGCCGGTGTGAAGGTGGTATCCTACGACCGCCTGATTCGGGATACCGATGCCGTCGATTACTATGTAACCTTCGACAGCATCTCGGTGGGTGAAGCACAGGCGCAGTACCTGGTTGACAAGGCCGCAGGCACTGGCAATCCGCTGTACCTGTACGCAGGCGCGGCCTCCGACAACAACGCCTTCCTGTTCTTTGAAGGCGCCTGGAACGTACTGCAGCCCAAGATTGCTGACGGCACCTTCGTCATCAAGAACTCCAGCGAAGCGATCGCCTTGCAAGACAAGGCCACGCTGACCCGTGACGAGATGAGCAAGATCATCGGGCAGGTGACCACGGACTGGAAGTTCGATGTGGCCAAGAACCTGGCAGAAGCCCATCTGACGGCTGCAAAGACTGCCGACAAGGGCAATGTCTTCATCCTGGCCCCGAACGATGGCACGGCACGCGCCATTGCCGACGTGTTTGCTGCTGACAAGGATGTCACCAGCTACGTCGTCACCGGTCAGGACGCAGAGATTCCATCGGTGCAATATATCATCGACGGCAAGCAGTCGATGACGGTCCTGAAGGATGTGCGCACGCTGGTCAGCGATGCGATTGCCGCAGCGGTAGCCTTCCTGGAAGGGAAAACCCCGGCCGAGACCACAACCTACAACAACGGCAAGATCGATGTTCCTGCCAAACCGTCTGTGGTTGTCACGGTTGACTTGAGCAACGTCAAGGCTGCCGTGATCGACTCCGGCTACTATGAAGCCAGCGAATTTACCGGATTACCTTAATATCTAACCTTTAATAATTGCAGGGATAGTGACGAACTAACGGTCGCTATCCCTGCAATATTTCCGAAACCAGCACTTTAGTTCGTGAAAATGGCTATCCAGTCGAATTTCCTAAGTTTTGACCCGTCAATTCAGTAGATCGGCAAGACAAATTTCCCAACCAATTTTTCGCATGGAACGCGGCACTGCGATTTATAATTAAGGTAGTCCCTGGCCTCGTTGGTAATCTGGCAGGGCAGTACCTTTGTTTAAGAAATCCCCTTTAATAATTTCGTTCAAAGGGAGGATAGTGAAACCTATGCCTGAAACTACAGCTGTTGTGGAAATGCGTAACATTAAGAAGAACTTCGCTGCCGTTCAAGCGCTGCGCGGGGTGGATTTGGTATTACGTCACAATGAAGTATTGGGGTTGATGGGCGATAATGCCGCTGGTAAATCTACCCTGATGAAAGTTCTCAGCGGGGCTTATATCCCGGATGAGGGTGAAATTCTCATCGAAGGGAAAAAGGTTCATATGGCGGACCCCCTGGATGCGCGCCGATTGGGCATCGAAATGGTGTACCAGGACCTGGCGCTTGCCAACAACCTCGACGTAACCTCCAATGTTTTTTTGGGCCGGGAAACGGTCAGCGCACAGCTAATCCCGATTGGAGTATTGGACAGCCGCAGCATGGAACAAGAATCGAAACGGCTACTTGACCGCCTCAAGATTGACATCCCCTCCGTCCGGTTATTGGTTGAAAGGCTTTCCGGCGGTCAACGCCAGGCTGTGGCCATTGCCCGCGCAACAGCTTTCAACTCAAAGGTGATTATTATGGACGAGCCTACGGCGGCTTTAAGCGTGGCGGCCATCAGTAAGGTACTTGACCTGGTGCGTGAGCTTAAGGCGCAGGGCGCTTCGATCATCATCATTAGCCACCGGTTGGAAGATATCTACAGCGTGAGCGACCGTTTGGTTGTCATGCGCCAGGGGCGCAAGGTACGTGACTGTCCCGTAACCGGTGACATCGACGAGTTCCGCGAACGGGTTGTAGCCTACATGATTGGCGCCCGCGATGACTTTGCCAATGCAGTCGTTGACTGATCTTTGCAGGGAGGCTTGACATGTCTTTCCAAGAAACATTAAAGGCTCAAAGGCACAATATCCGTGATTACGGCATGTATATCGCCTTTCTCGCGATCGTTGTGTTCTTCACCATCACGACGAAAGGCCTCTTTGTTTCGTCGAGAAACATTGGCAATTTGGTAAATGCGACGAGTTATATTGCCGTATTGGCGGTTGGCATGACCCTGGTCATTGTCATACGCCATATCGATTTGTCAGTCGGTTTCCTGGCTGGAACGCTCGGTGCGGTTGCGGCAATGTCCCTCAAGTACTGGCACCTGCCCGTGTCTGTCACCATACCGCTTGTTTTGGCTCTCGGGGTTTTGGCAGGGTTGGTAACCGCTTTTCTGGTGGCGCGAATGCAAATCCCGGCGTTTGTTGCAACACTTGCCGGATGGCTGTTTTATAAAGGTCTCCTGCAGCTTGCAACTCGAAGCAGGGGTACCATAATTATCGAGAATGATATTTTTAACGCGCTTGGCAATGGTTTTATTCCCGACATACCCGGAATTGGGTTTTTACCCGGGGTACACAAAGTAACCCTTCTGCTCGGAATATTGGCAGTTATTCTATTTATCGCCAGCGAAATCAGCAACCGTAAAAAGACTCAAGCATATCACTTTGAAGTTCTATCCCCAAGCATGTTCATCCTGAAGTTGGCTTTCATTTCAGCCGTGATCGCTGGTATCACCTGGGTGCTCGCAGGTTACCAGGGTCTTTCCTGGGCTGCTGTTGTTCTGCTGATTGTGGTTCTCATTTATTCTTACATCACGTCCAAGACTGTAATCGGCAGACATATCTATGCCGTGGGCGGTAACCCGGAAGCGGCTGAGTTGAACGGCATCAGCGTCAAAAAAATCACCTTTTTGGTTTTTGGTTCGATGGGCTTACTTACCGCGTTGTCCGGTATTTTATATGCATCCTGGTTGCGGTCCGCAACAACCATCGCAGGAACGGGAATGGAATTGGACGCGATTGCTGCGGCTTTTGTCGGTGGTGTAGCCGTGGCCGGTGGCGTCGGCAAAGTTACAGGGTCAATTATCGGCGCGTTGGTTATGGCCTCACTGACAAACGGAATGAACCTTCTGGGTTGGGATATATCCATCCAATACATCGTCAGAGCGCTTGTGCTGGCGGGTGCGGTGGTATTTGATGTGGCAACCCGTAAGACGGGAAAATAGTTCTCCTTCCCACATTCGCATCAGAAAGGGCGCAGCGCCGCTGCGCCTTTTTCTATTACCGGTAGAATCCGTCTTGATAGAAATCCATTGCTTGGCAGTTGACGCCCATTGCCAGGATGACCAATGCGGTTTTGTCCCTCACCCCATCCCCCCGCTCCCCGAAAGTGGTTTGATTTTTGCTGACCATGAATCTTTCGGGGAGCAGGGATTAAATGAATTTCGGGTATTTCTGCGCCATATCGGAACAAAAATACCCGAATAAAAATAAACCCGCCCCGTGCTTGGGGCGGGATGGGTGAGTTTGATAACCCATCGATCACGAAGGGTCTTGTGACCTTGATATCAAGATCCTTCGGTCGCCGACAACGCTCCCTCAGGATGTCATTGACACATGGATTGATAATTCCTCTTTATGGGGGTAAGATACTCCCGTGAAATCCCCTGCTTTTCTTTTAGCCCTTTTAGCTGCCTTATTCTTTGGGGCTGCCACCCCACTCAGCAAACCGCTGCTGGCACACTTAAGCTCCTTTCAGCTGGCCGGTCTGCTTTACATTGGCGCCGCTCTGGGCGTGGTCATTCTGCTGGTGCGTGAACGGAAATTCACCCCGCCCTGGCTTATGGATCGCCGCAATGCGCTGCTGCTGCTGGCTTCCATCGTTTTTGGCGGCATCCTCGGACCGCTGGCGCTGCTCGCCGGGCTGCAGCTGGCATCGGCAGCTTCCGTTTCCATGTGGTTGAACCTGGAAATGGTCGCCACTGCTATTCTTGGACATTTCATCTTCAAAGACCACCTGACCCGACGCAGCTGGGTTGCCGCCGCCGGCATTTTTCTGGCAGCGATCATTCTGGCAGCCGGTGAAGGCGCTGCCGGTGTTTTAGCTGGTCTGCTGGTGCTGGCAGCCTGCCTGAGCTGGGGCATTGACAACCATGTCACCGCCTTGATCGACGGGATCACTCCGGCGCAGTCCACCTTCTGGAAAGGACTGGCAGCCGGGACGACCAACCTGATCATCGGCCTCACCCTGGCGCCGCTGGCCGGAACTATGCTCGAGGTGCTCGGCGGCCTGGGGATCGGGGTGGTGGCGTACGGCTTCAGTATCGTGCTCTACATTTCTTCAGCCCAGCAGTTGGGCGCCACCCGCAGCCAGTTGATCTTCTCCAGTGCGCCGTTCTGGGGCGTGCTGCTGTCCATCCTGCTGCTCGGCGAGACCTTCACCTGGCAGCACGGCGTGGCTGCGGCTTTGTTTATTGCCTCGATTGCTTTGCTCTACCATGAACAGCACGGGCATGCGCACACCCATTTGGTGCAGGAGCACGAGCATTTGCATACCCACGCGGACGGTCATCACCTGCACGACCATGAGCACTATCCCGATAACGGCTGGCATTCGCATGTTCATGTTCACACCCCGCTGGAGCATGTCCATCCTCATTGGCCGGATTTGCACCACCGCCATGAACATGTGCACGGGGATTAGCACCGAAGATTAAGCCGCGAAGACCGCGGAGAAAATCACGAATTGAAAGTTCTTTAGCATGATGTCGGGTTTCGGGCTGCGCGCCTGTTTCTCCACTGAACAAAAATCATCGCCCT
>CALMGN010000129.1 GCA_937863605.1 uncultured Anaerolineaceae bacterium | reverse complement strand
GTCTGCCCGGACCCGGTCTCCTACCCTGGTCCGCTCATATTCTGCAGCAAGCCGGAGTATATCGAGCTGCTGGATGATGTCGGCACGGATATCATCGAATTGACCGGCAACCACGGCATCGATTGGGGGCGCGATGCATTGGCTTTTTCGCTTGACCTCTACCGCCAGCGCGGCTGGACTTATTACGCGGCCGGCGAAGATGTTTTCAAAGCCCGAGAGGCAGTCACGGTCGAGCATAACGGCAACAAACTGGCGTTCATTGGCTGCAACCCGGCCGGGCCAGAGTTCATCTGGGCAACCGAGACACAGTCCGGGGTGGCGAATTGCGATTACCCTTGGATGTGGGAGCGCATCCGCCAATTGTCATCCGAAGGTTATCAGGTCATTGCTACCTTCCAGTATTTCGAAACCTACCGGCATTACGTTGAACCCTTTGAGGAACGCGATTTCCGGTCGATGGCGGATGCCGGAGCGGTGATCGTCAGCGGCAGCCAGGCACACCATCCGATGGCGATGGAGTTCTACCAGGGCAGTTTCATCCATTACGGCCTTGGTAACCTCTTTTTTGATCAGATGCATACGGGCGGTCTGATCCCGGATGCAACTCGAAAAGAGTTCATTGACCGCTATGTGTTTTATAATAATCAACATATCTCTACCGAATTACTCACTGCCATGCTAGAGGATTATGCCCGTCCACGGCCAATGACAGCTTCGGAACGCTATGATTTTCTGACCGCAATTTTTGCGGTCACTAGATGGGGCGATGTGCCATAGAAATGCCCGAGGAGGACCCGACATGATAATTCATGATATTTCGCTCACTGTAACGCCAAAACTGCCCACCTGGCCGGGTGACCCCAAAGTAGAATTGGAGCGGGTGGAAAAAATCGAAGACGGAGCGAATGCCAACGTTTCGCGACTGGCAATCGGCGTGCATACCGGGACGCATGTTGATGCGCCGTTCCATTTCTTATCGGACGGCACCACGATTGAAACTCTGCCGCTGGATGTGCTTATCGGCACCGTTCAAGTGGTCGACCTGGGTGACGCCGCCGATTTGATCACGGCAGATGTACTAAAATCAGCCGATCTGATCCATGGGGTCACGCGCGTATTGTTCAAAACGCGCAATTCGCAATTCTGGGCTCGCGGCGAGACGGAATTCCAGACCGGGTTCGTGGGTATTTCTGCCGATGGGGCCGAGTTTTTGGTAAAACAAGGAATTCAACTGGTTGGGATCGATTACCTGTCGATTGCGCCTTTTAAACAATCCAAACCGACTCACCAGATCCTTCTAAATGCCAAAATTGTGGTCTTAGAAGGCGTAAACCTCAGCCAGATTAAAGCGGGTGTATATCAATTGGTCTGCCTACCGCTCAAGCTAGGCGGATCAGACGGCGCACCAGCGCGCACCGTGCTTATCGAGCAATAATTTGTGGGGCTGAAAGTGAATTAGCTACGCGTCAGCAGCGTCAAGCCGCCGTCCACAACAATGACCTGACCGCGGATCATTGCGGCGTCTGGCGAACACAGAAACGCAACCACCCCGGCAACGTCCTCAGGCTGTACCAGGCGGCCAGCAGGAGTGTTGGCTATTGCGCGGGTGAGCACTTCGGGGTCCGAGAGCGATGCGAAATGTTTGAGGGCATCCGTCTCGACAATCGACGGTGAAACGGCGTTCACTACAATGTTTTGCGGAGCCAGCTCGACTGCCAGGTAGCGCACCAGACTTTCCAAAGCGGCTTTGGAGGCGCCAACCGCTACGTAATCGGGCAGGACGCGCTGCGAACCCGGGCTGCTGATGGCAATGATGCTTCCTCCACCCCGGGCTTCCATCAGCGGGACGGCGCGCTGGGCAGCAAACAGCAGCGAACGGGCATTGACGTTCAAGGTGTGGTCCCAGCCGGTTTCTTTTTGC
>CALMGN010000128.1 GCA_937863605.1 uncultured Anaerolineaceae bacterium | reverse complement strand
CATATCTTTACCAAATCGGTTACAATATAAAAAATATCCGAACCATTATAGCGGTAGGCGTCACAGATTATATGGAAGCCATTTATCCCCTAAACCCCTCAGCAGATGGACATAAAGTGAAGGATGATATGCCTGACACATCTGCCCATTCTGCCCGAATTAAGCTCAACCTGGCATCCGAATTGCTGCGCGATATCCGCCAGGCACAATCCCTTTCCCAAATCATTCAGGTGGTAACCCAAACACTCCCCACCTTGTTGGATGCCAACGCGTGCGGGTACCTTACCTGGGTTACCTCTCCAAGAACAGGCGTGCATTGGGAATCGGTGACCGGCAATAAAGGCGGCAATTTTGTAAAAACTCCTCTGGCAGTCGATTTAAGCACTGCCAATCTGCTTAAATCCGGGGAATGTCAGCTGCTGACACAAGGGTCCTCGGCTCTGACTGCTGGATTGAAAGATTTTATGACTAGCGCCGGGATGATCAGCCTGCAACTGCTCCCAATCCACCTAGAAGATTCGGTGCGCGGGGTGCTGATCCTGGGACGGTCAAATGGCCAACCTGCCTGGAGCCGGGTAGAAACCGAAGCCGGCAACGAAGTCGTCCAACTGGCCGTATCGATGTATGCCATGCGGAATGAACTGGCAAAAAATGAACAGCGGGTCAAAGAATTGGAACGCGTTTTCCACGCCTCCCTGGATCTGACTGCAACCCTGAACCTGGAGGATGTGTTAAATAGCATCCTCAAGAACGCCCTCACCTTAATCCCGGCAGCCAATGACGCCCACATTTTCTATTTTGATGGTCATGAACTGAAATTTGGAGCCGCCATGTTCCGGGATGGTTCTACCGGCCAAGTCTGGGCGCTCCCCCGCAAGGGAGGTTTGACCGACACCGTTGCCCACACCGGCGAGATGATCGTGGTCGAAAACATGCGCACCCACCCGCTTTACAATTCTGCACCCGCCTCCTGGAAGGGAGGAATCGTCGGGTTGCCGTTGAAAATGAAGGGGTTGGTGATTGGCGTGATGACCCTGGCGGTGCTCGAGCCGTACATTTTTCAGGAATCCAAATTGCACCAACTGCGCCTGCTGGCTGACCAGGCCGGAATTGCCATTCAAAATGCACGGTTACACAACCTCATTCGCGAAGAAGCCCAGACCGACTGGCTGACCGGCCTGCCAAACCGCCGTGCTTTCGAAATCGCTATTGGCCAGATGATCGAACACAGTAAATCAGCCGGCACCAATTTTACGGTGATGATGCTCGACCTGGACCATTTTAAAAGTATCAATGACACCTACGGCCACCGGATTGGCGATGAGGCTTTAAAGCGCATCGCTGCCCGCATGCAGGAAGGCGTGCGAAGAACCGATTTCATTACCCGCCTGGGTGGGGATGAATTTGCCCTCCTCTTTCCGAACACGACTAAAGATGAAGCTTATGCGATTGGCATAAAATTACAAGAATTTGTTTCGGTTTGTGATTTACAATTACCGGATGGCAAAGTCGGCTGCGTTTCCGTCTCCTTTGGACTGGCGAATTACCCCGACACAGCCCAAACGCCACAGGAACTCTTGGAAGCCGCCGATGTTGGGTTATATCTGGATAAAGATCGTTCCTGATCAATCCCACCAAATGGTGGTTTAATTAATTCACGATTGCCAACATCTTTATAGAAAAGAGCTTCATTCATGCAAACAAACCTGACTGAGTTTATCCTTGGCAGCCAGCATCGATTAGCCATGCCTGTTGGTGCATATTCCGGACTGCACCTCACCGGCAAAACCGTTGCGAAAGCGACCAATGATTACATGATCCAGGTCAATTCGATCCTGGCGCTGTATGAACGCTACCAATCACCTTTTTTACAGACCGCCATGGATCTCAGTATTGAAGCGGAAGCCTTTGGCTCTCAGGTCCGCTTTGACGAAGGGGAAATCCCAACCATTACTGGGCGCCTGGTGACCAGCCGCGAGGATATGACGAAATTATTTGCCCCAAAAGTCGGTCACAAACGCACCATTGTGCCACTGTCTGTGGTGCCGTACCTCAAAGAACAAATGGACGGAAAAGATGCCTTCGTTCTCGGTGGAATGATTGGCCCCTTCTCGTTAGTCGGCCGCCTCTACGGCGTGACCGAATCCTTGTTGCTCACCCGTGAAGATCCCGATCTTTTGACCGATCTGTTGAAAATGGCTGTCAATTTCTTGCTGCGCTATGCCGAGGCCTTTCGCGGCGTGGGAGCGGATGGGATCATCATGGCAGAACCCGCTGCCGGGTTGATGTCGCCTTCCATGTTGGCGCGCTTCTCGGTACCCTATGTGCGCCAGATCATCGAACCTTTGCAGACGGAAGATTTCTCTTTCCTATATCACAATTGCGGCGCAAAGCTGGCCCACCTGGACGAGATCTTGAAAGATGGCGCTGCCTTGCATCACTTTGGCAAGCCGATGGACATTGTCGCTGCTTTACAGCGGGTCGATGATCAGACCATCCTGGCAGGAAACTTGGACCCGGCCAGTGCATTTGTCGGATCCACTGCGGATGAGGTATACCAGCAAACCACCGATTTGCTGCGGGCCACAGCCGGTCGCCGCAATTTCCTGCTCTCCTCCGGGTGCGATCTTCCCCCAAACATGTCATTGGATAAATTGGATGCTTTCTATCAGGCAGTTTCCGACTTCAATTCCCGCTAATTCTCCGGGGTACCTCCCGTGATATGCTGGCTGACAATCCCACCCGCGCCCCCGCGGGTGGTTTTTTGTGTGTGGATGACTGCTTGCTCCACCTCTTCCACCGCTGGAGTAATTACCGGCAAAATAACCAGTTGACCGACCGCATCGCCCGGTCCAAACACCACCGTCTGGTCGGTTGGATTGGCGACCTTCACCAGAATCTCACCCTGATAACCGGCATCCACCACGCCTGCCCCCAACAGGTGATTGCTGCGGCCTTTCGGTTTGAGCAGACCAACATAACCGTCCGGGATTTCAACCGTGACTCCAGTTGGCACGATCGCAAAGCTGTGCGGCGCGATAGCAACGGGTTCAACGGCATACACGTCTAACCCGGCATCCGCATGATGCTTGCGGGTCGGCAGAACGGCGTCGGGACGCAGGCGGGCAATACGAATGGTCTGCATTAAGGTCTCCAAATTGAATTACAGATTAGTTTCACGGGGCACGGGGTTTGAGGTAGAGCATTAATTATCAGCGGAGCTCCGTGCCTGTGACGATGGGTCCCCGACCATAAATCGGGGGTCGGATCGTGATACGAGATAAGTAAACCGGGCACGGGGATAACGGGATGGTTGTGAATTGTTTAACATCCCCGTGCCCCTACCAGCAGAAAACGATCTTGTCGGGACATGGTGCTTGAAGATCTTCAAAACGAATTACTTCATCGCTTGCAGCCGCTCTTGCAAGCTGGCAGCCGTTTCCTGGTAACCCGCCAACTTTTGGCGTTCCTTATCCACCACCGCAGCTGGCGCTTTTTGAGCGAACGGGCTGCCGAGCAGCCCCTCCAGCCGGGCAACCTGTGACTGGACTTCATCCAGCTCTTTCTGCAGACGGATTTGTTCGCTCTCCAGGTCCACCAGACCGGACAAAGGCAGGTAAATTTCAATTCCCGACACCACCAGGCCTGCCTGATCCTGCGGCTTTTCGGGCAAGGATTCCACCAGCGTCAGCTGCAGCGGGTCGATGTAAGCCAGCGCAGCCAGGGCTTTCGCCTGAGACTGCAGCATCGCCAGCCGATCGCCAGCCAAAATGGTCGCAGCGATGCGCCGGCCGGGTGTCACCTTCTTTTCAGTGCGCAAATTACGCACCTCCCGAATGATCTCCTGCAACAGGCTGAAATCAGTCACCTTTTTAGCTTCCCAGCCTTCCAAACCCTGGGCTTCAGGCCATTTAGCGACAATCAACATCTCAGCCCAGCCTTCCTGCGGTTGATAAAGTTCTGGTTTTGCCTGGCAGGCGCGTTTAAGGTGTCCCCACAGTTCTTCTGTGACAAATGGGGTGAAGGGGTGCAGCAAACGTAAGGCGGCATCCAGCACACGGGCAAGCGTTTGCGCGGTGTAGTAAGCCCGGTCACCACCCTCTGCCATTTGCAGCTTGGCTATCTCAAGGTACCAATCGGCAAATTCGGACCAGAAGAATTCATAAATCTGGCGTCCAGCCTCGCCGTACTGGAAGCCCGTGAAGAGGCGATCAGCCTCACGCTCGAGGGTTTGCAGCCGCGCCCAGATCCAGGAATCCGCCAGAGTCCAATCCGGCGCAGCTTGAGCCTGCATGGGGGCTGAATCCAGCGTTCCCAACACGAAGCGCCCGGCATTCCAGATTTTGTTAGCAAAATTGCGGTTAGCCTCGACCTTTTTGGTACTCAAGTTCATATCGTTGCCCGGGGTGGAACCCACCAGCAGGGTAAAGCGCAACGCATCGGTGCCCATCTCGTCCATCAGGCCAATCGGATCGATCACATTGCCCTTCGATTTGCTCATTTTGGTTCCGTTGCCATCCCGGATCAAGCCGTGCAGGTACACCGTGTTAAACGGCACCTGGCCGGTGAATTCCAGGCCGAGCATGATCATGCGCGCCACCCAGAAGAACAGGATGTCATAGCCGGTTTCCATATAGCTGGTTGGATAGAAATAATCTAAATCCGGCGTTTTTTCCGGCCAGCCAAGGGTCGAGAACGGCCACAGACCGGAAGAGAACCAGGTATCGAGCACGTCCTCGTCCTGATGAATTTTCGCGCTGCCGCAGTTGGTGCACGCCGTCAGATCGTGCCGCGAAGCCAGGGTGGCGCCGCAATTGTCGCAGTACCACACCGGGATGCGGTGCCCCCACCATAACTGCCGGCTGATGCACCAGTCCTGGATGTTTTCAAGCCAGTTGTAGTACACCTTGGTAAAACGCTCGGGAACGATGCGAATCTGGCCCTCGCGTACGGCTGCCAGCGCTTTTTCAGCCAGCGGCTTAATTTCCACAAACCACTGGGTGGAGATCATCGGCTCAACGATTTCACCGCCGCGCTGGGTGCGCGGCACGTTGAGCGTGTACGGCTGTTCCTTGATCACCAATCCGGCAGCCTGCATGTCCGCCCAAATCTGCTTGCGGCACTCGAAGCGGTCCATCCCGGCATATGGCCCGCCGTTTTCGTTGATGGCTGCATCGTTCGTCAGGATATTGATCATTTCAAGGCCGTGGCGCTGGCCAATGGCATAATCATTGGGATCATGCGCCGGGGTGATTTTGAGGGCTCCGGTGCCGAAAGCCTTGTCCACATATTCATCTGCGATCACTGGAATGGCGCGGTTGAGCATAGGAACCAGCACATTGCGGCCTACCAGATGGGCAAAGCGCTCGTCCTCCGGGTGGACCGCCACGGCGGTGTCACCCAGAATCGTCTCCGGACGGGTGGTTGCCACCGGGATGAAGGTGTGCGGGTCGTCGGCCAGCACGTATTTGAAGAAATACAGGAAACCCGGTTCTTCACTGTACTCCACTTCCAGGTCGGAGACGGCAGTCTTCAGCCCCGGCGACCAGTTGATCATGCGCGGGCCACGGTAGATGAGTTCCTGCTCGTACAGGCGCACAAAGGCTTCGCGCACCGACTTTGACAGGCCGTCATCCAGCGTGAAGCGCTCGCGCTCCCAGTCGCAAGAGGCGCCCAGGCGGCGGATCTGGCGGGTGATCATGCCGCCGTATTTTTCCTTCCAGGCCCAGGTGCGGCGCTCAAATTCTTCCCGACCCAACTCCTCGCGTTTGAGGCCCTCGCCTGCCAGCATTTTCTCGACCTGCAGCTGCGTGGCAATTCCCGCGTGATCTGAGCCCGGCACCCATAAGGTGGGGATGCCTTTCATGCGGTGGTAGCGGATCATCAGGTCTTCCATGGCGACAAACATGGCATGCCCGAGGTGCAGCTCGCCGGTCACATTGGGCGGCGGGATGGAGATGACGAACGGCTTGCGCGCCGGGTCGAAACCCGGCTGGTTGGGGTCATTGACTGGCTTGAAAAAGCCGCGCTCTTCCCATTCCTGGTAAATGCGCTCCTCCACGGAATTGAAATCGTAGGCTTTTGGTAACGTATTCTCAGTCATTGCAGCACCTCTCACTTCTTAATTTTCTATCGCTCAACCGACATCGATCCGGATAACTACGCTTTAGTAAGGCCTTAGCTCCCTTAAACAAAAAAACCCATTCGCCTCGTGAGGACGAAAGGGATTCTTCCGCGGTACCACCTCGATTCGCCAACCTGGAAAAGCTGGCGCACTCTCCCCGGACCATCATCCGGGCTGCGCGCTAACGGGCTTACCCGTGCCGGTCTACTCTCCCCGGGGGGATTTCTTCGGCAAATGAACCAAACGACTTCGGCCGGAGTGCACTGTGGAGGCTTTCAGCCAACGGCGCTCCTTCTCTGGCAGAGTACTAAACGGCCTACTACTTTTGGTATTTCAATTATTAAGATTGCATCGATTATACCGAGTTCAGACATCCATGTCAATCAAGCAGCCGATTTTTATCAAGGCAACAAATTGGTGTTATTGCGAAAGGGGCCAAGACGATTGTTGGGATTGGCCCACAGAACGCTTCGCGAGCGGGGTTGCAGAGATACTTTTCTTCTCGACCTCATTGGTTGGGCTTCTACCCAACCTCCGAACTTTCGTAATGTCGGTGCGTTAGACCCGATCCATCTAAAACAGGCGTCGATCGTTACAAAAATAAATCGAATAGGCTGGGTCGAAAACACCCAACAAAAACTTGGCGTATTCCCAAAATTGGCCAATAAAACATTTACAATCTTGACAAAATTAGTATATATTCTACAATAATTGGATAAAGTAATGGATTGTTGCCAAGCTCCTGGTAGCTGCCGGGAATAGGAGGCGCCTTGAGAAAAGTGATTTTGTTCAATTTAATGACCCTTGACGGGTATTTTGAAGGTCCGAACCACAATATTGACTGGCACCACGTGGATGCTGAATTCAATGAATTTGCCATCGAGCAAGTTTCTAGTACCGATGGATTGATTTTTGGCCGGGTTACCTATGAGCTCATGGCAACCTACTGGCCTACCCCCGAAGCGATCCAAAGTGACCCGATCATTGCGGATTGGATGAACAAATTGCCAAAATATGTGTTTTCACGCACCTTGGAACGGGTTGAATGGACCAATTCCCGACTGGTCACAGGGGATGCAGTCGTTGAACTCCGGCAGATCAAAAGCCAGCCAGGCAGAGATCTGTTTATTTTCGGCAGCGCTGACCTCTCGACCACCCTGATTCAAAATGACCTGATCGATGAATACCGCGTCATCATCAACCCGCTTCTGCTGGGCAAAGGCACGCCTTTGTTCAAAGGGTTGAAAGATCCAATCAGCTTGCAGCACATAAAGACCCGGATGTTCCGCAATGGAAATGTGCTTTTGTATTACCAGCCGGTCAACAGAGCCGTGTAAAATACTCTAAAATCTGAGCAACGGAGTTCACAATGGATCAGCGGACGCGAATGAACCTCACAGCCATCTACTCGGAAGATCGGGAGCTGCAAAACAGTGCTTTTCATAACCTGATCCTGGAGACCGACCAGCCTGTCCGATGGGCTTACGAGGCGTGGGATGGGCTGGTTAGCGCGCTCAAACACCGTGACAACCATGTGCGCGCCATTGCGGCGCAAGTGCTTTGCAATCTGGCGAAATCCGATCCGCAAAAACGAATGTTGAAAGATTTCCCGGCGCTGATAGCCCTTACCCATGATGAGCGTTTTGTAACTGCCCGTCATTGTTTGCAGGCTTTGTGGAAAGTTGGTGTTGCGGGGGATGATCAACTTAAACAATATCTGCACGGACTGACGGTCCGCTTCGCCGAATGTGCCGATGAGAAGAACGGCACCCTGACCCGCTACGACATCTGCCAGAGTCTAAATAACACCTTCGACGTTGTTCATGCTGAAATCATTAAAGAAACTGCGCTCAGGCTGATCGAAACTGAAACTGATTTGAAGTACCGAAAAAAGTACGCCAGTCTATGGAGATCCAAAGCTTGAAAAACATGAAACTTAAAATTTGGGGGGATTTAATGTTTTAGTATTGACTTAATTAAGTAAATAATGTATTATCCTGTTATGGATAAATTTTCTGCCCTCGGCGACCCCAACCGGCGCCGCATCGTCGAACTGCTTGCAGACCTGGGCCCACTGACCGCCACTGAAATCTCCGAGAAATTTTCGGTCAGCCCGTCGGCAATCTCGCAGCACCTTAAAATCCTGCGAGAAGCAGAATTGATTCAGATGAAAAAGCAAGCCCAAAAACGGATCTACGCCATCAACCCAGAGACCATGCGTGAAATGGAAGATTGGGCCAAACGGTTGACCGCTCTCTGGGATCAACGCTTTGACGCGTTGGAAAAAATCATCGAGGCAGAAAAACACAAGCAGGGTTAGTGGTATTGAAAGGAGTATATTAATGGTTACCCAAAATGATTCCGAATTGGTCATCACCCGCATCTTCGATGCCCCCATCGAGCAGGTCTGGAAAGCCTGGACTGAACCCGAGCGGATCATGCGTTGGTGGGGTCCGCAAGAATTCACCTCCCCATCCTGCACCATTGATTTCCGCGTAGGCGGAAAATACCTGTTTTGTATGCGTTCCCCTGAAGGACAGGATTACTGGTCAACCGGCGTCATAAAGGAAATCGTACCACTGGAAAGACTGGTCTACACCGACAACTTCGCGGACGCCAACGGCAATGTTGTGCCAGCCTCCCACTATGGCATGGGTGACGATTTCCCCAATGACCTGGTCGTGACCGTGCTGTTCGAGCAGCTGCCCGGCAAGACCAAAATGACTCTCAAGCATGCTGGAATGCCGCCGGGTGAAATGAAGGAAATGACCGGCCAGGGCTGGAGCACCTCCTTCGACAAGCTGGCGAATAGTTTACTGGTGTAAGGTGTCAGAAATGGCTAAACTAAATGTGATTGCAGAACCTGGCAAACAGGAAATGCATTACTCACGGACTTTCGATGCGCCCAAGGCCCTGGTGTATAAAATCTACACCGATCCCACCCTCATCCCGCAGTGGTGGGGGCCGCGATACCTTACCACCCACGTGGAAAAGATGGAGGTCCGGGCAGGCGGAATATGGCGGTACGTGCAGCACGATCAGCAGGGCAATGAATTCGGCTTCCACGGTGTATATCACTCGCTCACCCCGTCAGAGGAGATAATCAGCACCTTCGAATTCGAAGGTACGCCCGGGCATGTTACCCTCGACACTGTGAAATTTGAAGAGGTGGACGGTAAAACAACTCTGATCGGTCAATCCGTTTTCCAATCGGTAGCTGACCGCGACGAGATGGCCGAAGCCGGGGCGGAAGGCGGCATGATAGAATCCATGGACCGTCTCGAGGAAATTCTGGCGAGGGTCAGCGCTTAAGACCCTGCCCATCCATAACAATGCACTGCGGGCGTTGGCTTGAACCAATGGCCCGCAGTGCCTTCGCATGATTCAACCAGGGAGCGCCTATGTGCCGAAACATAAAGACTCTATACAACTTCGATCCCCCGGCTACTGAAGCTGATATTCAGGCCGCTGCGCTGCAGTATATCCGCAAAGTGAGCGGGTTCAGCAAGCCGTCCAAGGCCAATGAGGCCGCCTTCATGGCGGCGGTTGACGCAGTCGCTGCCGCCTCGGCAGATTTACTGCGCGCACTCGAAACCAATACCCCGCCCCGCAGCCGCGCACTGGAAATTACCCGAGCGCAAGCACGCGCTGCACAGCGCTTTCACAGAGAGGAGCAATCATGAGAAAAGTGGTAGTATCCCAGTTCGTAACCCTTGACGGCGTCATGGAAGCGCCGCATGAATGGTCGTTCCCCTATTGGAGTGATGAGATCGCCAAATTCAAGCTGGAGGAACTGATGGGCAGCGACGCCTTACTCCTCGGGCGAATAACGTACCAGGGGTTTGCTGACGCCTGGCCTTCGCGCACAGATGAAGAGGGATTTGCCGACCGCATTAACAGCTTTCCCAAGTACGTCGTATCCACCACGCTGAGGGAAGCCAGTTGGAATAATTCCTCCGTCATCCGGCGTAATGTTACCGGTGAGATCGCTCTATTGAAGCAGCAGGACGGTCAGGATATCTTGATCAACGGTAGCTGCCAGCTGGTTAATTCATTGGTCAACGATAACCTGATTGATGAATACCGACTACTGGTTTACCCCATCGTCCTCGGCAAGGGACTCAAGCTGTTCAAGGACGGGGTGAAGACCAACTTGAAATTGGTGGAATCAACCCCCTACCTCTCCGGCGTGGTTCGATTGATTTATCAACCGGCCTAGGTCCGCAGATAGCTGCTGTTTTGCTGTGAACAATTCTTTTATCCGGGGCGACATATGGGCATTGAACGGGTCACGTGTAGGGATCGTAGGGGCAGACCCGTGTGTCTGCCCAGGTTTTGACAGACACCGGGCAGACTCACGTATCTGTTCAAGTTTTGTCCCCCTACAGGTTATAGCTCTCGCGCAGCTGCCGCACCAGTGATTCAGCTTGCTGCATGTCAGCCTGATCCGCCAAGATGCCAGCAATCGCGCTGCGTTCCATGGCCAGCATGACTTGCGCCAGTTGATCAGCCCCCAGGTAGCCTGAATCCGTTTTCAACTGGTGGGCGTATTCACGCACACGCGGTGCGTCACCCGCTTCCCAGGCTGCCTGCAACGCATTAAATCGTTCATCCAGATTGTTTAACAACAGCCCGATGATTTCTTCCCGGTCATCTCCCAACTCGTCCAGGATGTGTGCCGGGTGCAGCGCTGCTGCAGGGTCTTCCGCATCCTCAACCGGAGACATCGGCGTATGCTTGGTAAGTATTGCCGCCAGCCGTTCATTTTGAATGGGCTTGGTCAGGAAATCATCCATACCGGCAGCCAGGCACTCAGCCAACTCCTCCTGATAGGCGTAGGCGGTCATCGCAACAATGCGCGGCTGGCGCTCAGGGGACAATTCAGCCCGGATCTTGCGCGTGGCGTCCAACCCATCCATCTCGGGCATACGCACATCCATCAACACAAGATCGTAGGGCTGGCGGCGCACCGCTTCCACCGCTTCCAGACCGTTGGCAACCGTGTCGATCTGGTAGCCCAGCCGCTCCAGAAAGCCAACCGCCACCCGTTTATTGACCGGGTTATCTTCCGCTAGCAAAATGTGAAGCGGATGCCGGTTGGAAAAAGTAGCATCAAATATGGGAGCGGGCGGCTCTCCCACCAGACCCTGCCCAATGGCTGTCTGATTAGTTAAAATTCCTGCCAGCAGGTCGTATAACTGAGCAGCACGGATGGGTTTATTTTGAATGGCTGCAAACAACGGCCGGTCTGACTCCGCCGAGCGCTGCGCCATGGATGACAGTAATATCAGCGGGGTCTGCTCAAGTCCTAACTGCTGCCGGATGTTTCGCGCAAGTTCTGCACCGTCCATATCTGGCAAGTTCATATCCAGCAGGATGAGATCAACGTTCGGGGACGATTGCAGCCAGGTGAGCGCTTGCCGGGCAGATTCAACCGCTTCAACTTTCATCCCCCAGGCTTTCATTTGATTCAGCAAGATCGTCCGGTTGGTGGCATTATCATCCACGACCAATACGCGCTTGCCGACCAGTAAATCACCACGAATGCCGGACAGAGCGTCTGGCTGCGGCCTGGCCTTTTCCACTTGAAGTGTGAAGTGGAAAGTCGACCCTTTTCCCTCCTGGCTTTCAGCCCAGATGCGGCCGCCCATGATATGAACCAACCGGCTGCTGATCGTCAGCCCAAGCCCGGTGCCGCCGTACCGCCGTGCGATAGAAGCATCGGCCTGGGTGAAAGTCTCGAACACCCGGTCAAGGTGGCGTGCCGGGATGCCGATACCGGTGTCGGTCACCGAAAAATGCAGCTGGACCATCCCCTCCTGCTCATTTTCGACCTGCGACCGTACCACGACCTCGCCCAGTTCGGTAAATTTGACCGCGTTGGAAAGCAGGTTGACCAGCACCTGGCGGAGACGGGTCGGATCGCCCTTGACCCAGGCAGGCAGGTTGTCTGCCGGCGCATAAAACAATTCCAGATTTTTAGCAGAAGCTTGCGGCGCCAAAATATCCATGGCATCCTCTACGCAGCCCGCCAGGTTGAAGGACTGGGTCTCCAGTTCCAATCTCCCAGCCTCAATTTTCGAAAAATCAAGGATGTCATTAATCGAGGTCAATAGAGCGTCACTGCCAGCCCGAATCGTGCTGACAAACTCGCGCTGCTCGGCATCCAATGGCGTATCTTGCAGCAAGCTGGTCATGCCAATCACAGCATTCAACGGGGTGCGAATTTCATGCGACATCGAAGCCAGGAAGAGCGATTTTGACCGGGTAGCCTCTTCAGCCGCGTCTTTGGCCTGTCGTAAACTATTTTCCAGCTGTTTGGTCTCGGTGACATCGTGCAGCAGCACCAGCCGGCCGGCTGGCCGGCCGTACCAGGACGCCAACCGGAAGGAGCGCAGTTCAAACTGGACAGCTTGCCCATCCCGGGTGATCTCGATATCTTTCTGGAAACGCTCTGGTTGCGTGATCCCTGCACGCAGTTCCGGACTGAGCGGTAACAATTCTTCCAGCGCCTGGCCGATTACTTCCACCGCCTTGACCCCAAACAAAGTCTGGGCAGCCGGGTTAAGGTCCAGCACCCGGAAGCGCCGGTTGATCACAATCACACAGTCGTCCATAAATTCAATCGCCAGGTCTCGGGCTTCAGGCACCACATCCAGCAAGCGGTATTGAAAGACGCTGATGGCCAGGAAGGGCAAGCTGGCGACCATGGCAATTGATGTAAAATCCAGGCTCGGTAATCGCGCCACTCCCGAAAGGATTAGAAGCATCACCCCCACCGGAACAATGCCTCCCAGTATAAAAACTAGAATTTGGCGGCGGCGAAACCCGGCGGAAATTTTATAATAACGAAGTATCAGGCTGAGTGAAATTAACGCGAGCAGCAATGAATAGGCTGAATTGATGTAATACCAAATCTGCGGCGTAAAGGCCAGGACGATAAATCCCTGAGCAATCTCCAGGCGCGGGTTAGTATAAAACCAGCCGTGGAACGGGTTGGAAAAAAGCAGTGCTAGAATTATGAGCGGTTCGATGAGAAGAAATGGCAATAGCTTGAGCACCCGCCGCAGCGAGATGCCAGTATATTCCATGACAAAGGCCAGCAAACTGATGGGAACCAGAACGATCCCAACGTATTTCAACGCAAAAAAGACTTGCTTCAATCGCAGCAGCAAATTAACGACTTCAAACAGGTAACATAACGACCAGATTCCAATGCCCGCTGCCAGCGAACCAAAGAAACGTGCGGCTGGAATAGTGCGCTTAAGGAATGAATAGGCTGCCAGGATGAAAGAAATCACTGTGGCAAATAGCAGCACCAGCATATACGGAATGACTTGTGCGTTCATATTGGCAGGGGAGGGCGTTCCGGGGGGTTAGCGGTGGATGGTGAGTCCGCGCCGTTCGATCTTGCGGATTCCAGCAAGCGAGGTCTTCACGCAGCGCTGCAAATCTAAAAATGTCAGGCGATTGAGCGTTTTCAGCGCTCGCAGGCCTTCATCGCTGATTCGGTTACAGTAGCTTAAATCCAGGTGCTCCAATTTTCTGAGCATCGACAGGTGAGGAAGTCCCTGGTTGGTGATGTTGCAAGAGGATAAATTCAGACGGGTAAGGCCAGGCAGGGCCGCAAGTCGCGCAAGCCCGGCATCGGTCACCTTACGGTTCTCGGCCAGGTTCAAATAGGTCAATCCCGGCAGGTTGCTGACGGCCTTGACCAGCCTGTAAAGTTCATCATCATCGATATTTTTGACCCGCAAGTAAATCTCGTTTTGGGGCGGGATGGTCAAACGGCCGGGTCCCTGATCAAATTCAACCCATTCCTGCGTGGTCTCGCCAAAGGGTCGGAGGTAAACCGTAAGCGGAAGGTCGGTCTCAAATGTCGTGGCTGGTAAGATTTCAGTCATGGTACCTAATTATAGAAGATAATTACCGTTTGTGAAGGAATGGCACGGCTTGCGAAAGAAACAGGGGTGGAACGGTGCGTTCCACCCCTGCCGGATTGTGTAATTATTTCTAGAAACAATTATCCAGCCAGGATTGCACGCACTTCATCCAGATGTCCGGCGCTGCCCAGTTTCTCGTTCTTGCGGGCTATGAATTTGGCGTATTCGCCCATAAAGAGCTTGCCAACCGGGCGCAGGTCAAAATTCTCCGGGTGTTCCAGGAAATATTCGCGGTGAACGCGCGTCCAGACCAACCGGCCGTCAGTGTCGATGTTCACCTTGGTTACACCGAGTTCTGCAGCGCGCTTGAACGAGTTTTCGTCCACACCCTTGGCGCCTTTGAGCTGTCCGCCAGCAGCATTAATGCGTTGCACTTCTTCCTGCGGGACCGAGGAACTGCCGTGCATCACCAGCGGGAAACCAGGCAGGCGCTTTTGGATTTGCTCCAAAACGTCGAGGCGCAAGCCCTGCGAACCGCTGAATTTATAGGCGCCGTGACTGGTGCCAATGGCAACCGCCAGGGAATCGCAGCCTGAACGTTCCACAAATTCAAGGGCGCGTTCCGGATCGGTCAACTTGGCGTCAGCTTCGGACACAGCCACGTGTTCTTCAACGCCGCCCAGCTGCCCGAGTTCAGCCTCCACCACAATGCCTTTGGCATGAGCGGCATCCACAACCCGGCGGGTGGTGGCTATATTAGCTTCAAAATCCTCGCCGCTGGCATCGATCATAACCGAGGAGTAGAAACCGCTGTTGATGCAGTCGTAGCACGCCTCTTCGTCGCCGTGATCGAGATGCACGGCAAAAATGGATTCAGGGAAAACCTGATCAGCGGAACGGATGAGCCCCTCCAGCATAATTTTGTTGGTATACGAGCGGGCTCCCTTGCTGATTTGAATAATGAACGGCGCTTTGCTGTCCAAATTGCCGCGGAACAGCCCCATCAGCTGTTCAAGGTTGTTAATGTTATAGGCGCCAATGGCATATTTTCCGTAGGCAGCTTCGAATAATTTTTTGGTGGTAACAATCATTTGGGGGACTCCCTTTATCCATGATTTTAAGTTGTGTAAACCAACTGGAGGTAATTATATCGCCATTTCAGGCGTTCCCCGGCTCGATTTGATGGTATTGTCTGAACCACCGAATATAAAGAAATCCATCCATGAAAATACTTTACATCCTGCGGCAGAAAGGTATAATAACGTCCTTGCTGGTAAGTAAAAAAGTTCTGGCATGGCCAGAATATATAAAGCAATCTGGGGCACGGCACAGGGGATTACCTCGTAAGGTCGGTAACCAATAGCCGTGTTCTTTTATTTTACCTGCAGCTTTGATTAATACCCCGGGGCTGGGTTTTATTACCCGCCTCGAACAAAATTTTGCCAGTATAAGGATATTTATAGTGACGCTTTTTTCTATTGAAGATGTTCGGCGGTTGGTGGATGCTGCTCAGCAGACAGAGACTCCTTTCTTGATCCTTGACGGGACGGCAATTCGCGAAAATGCACGCCGTTTCAAAGCAGCCTTCCCCGATGGGCAGGTGTGTTTTGCCGTAAAAGCCAATAACGATCCAACCGTATTGAAAATCTTCAAAGAAGAAGGACTTCACTTTGATGTTGCCTCCTGGGGCGAGATCTCACAGCTGGCCGGTCTTGGCATACCGGCCGCCAACATGGTGTTCAGCGCCCCCACCAAACTCCCGCGTGACATCGCCCGGGCAAATGAATACGGACTGCGCCGCTTCGCGTTTGATACCCGCATTGAACTGGAGAAACTGGCCAAGCTTGCTCCCGGCGCGCAGGTGATCGGGCGGGTGGCCGTGGATAACCACGGCAGCCACTGGCCGCTAGAGCGCAAATTCGGCATCGAGCCCGGGCAGGAAGTGGAACACATGCTGTATGCCCGGGAACTTGGGTTGGAACCGTACGGCTTGACCTTCCACGTTGGGTCGCAGAACAAAGACCCGCAGGCCTGGGTACGCGCATTGGAACGCCTCAGCCCGATCTGGCACGAATTGGAAGCGATGGGCATCCAGCTGCAGGTGATCGACACCGGCGGCGGGTTCCCGACCCACTTCCACGAACCAGTTCCGGGGGTGGAGGAAATTGCAGCCGCCATCCGGCCGGTGCTGGAGCGCTTATTTGGCAAGAAAGCAAAATTGTTAGTTGAGCCAGGCCGCGGGTTGGTCGGCAATGCCGGAATCATGGCCGCGACGGTCATCAACCGCGCAACGCGCGGCGAACGCGAATGGCTGTACCTGGATGTCGGCGCCTTCCAGGGGTTGATCGAGGGCTTGGATTTCTACGGCTTTCAATACCCGGTAATTAGCGAGCGCAACAGTGAGCCGCTAAAGCCGTTCGTGTTGAGCGGACCCACCTGCGACAGCGCGGATGTGATCCACCACCAGGCCATGCTGCCGGCGGGCATCACCCTCGGCGACCGGGTGTACGTGTTGACGGCCGGGGCTTATTCCAATTCGATGGAACGCTACAACGGCATCGAGTTTCCGCAAACGGTGGTCGTCCAAAACAACAATTAACCTGGGTACGGGATGAGCTCAGTTATTAACATGATGTTATGTTGAGGGCCTGTTTTTGGCCTGAAACATCCCTACCTGATTTTTAAGATCCTTTGGTTCGCGGTAGTCACTCTATCACGGTGTGAGGACATTGCAAAAGGATCTTCTTATCCTAAATTAAAGTTTGCAAAAAAAATATATTGAATTAGGTAGTAAAATTTAAACGAACCACTGAGAACACGAATGTGTCGTAGGTGGTGTTTTTTTTCGCTCCTCGACACTCAAAATGATCTTTGAGCCAATCGGAATCTTTTCCTGAAAGGCTCAAGCAGAGGGATGGTCATTGGTGAAAGGTATTCTGGAAACCGTGCTTATTCAAAATCATCCGAATTGGGTTAGCTAATCCGTCTTACCATATTGATATTGGTAATTTCATAGCCCATTTTCTCGTACAGGGCGCGGGCGGTCGTGTTATGCCCAAAAACGTGCAGCGCAATGGCCTTAATACCCTGCACCCTGGCCCGTTCTTCCAACGCCGCCAATGCCTGAGCGGCATACCCGCGCCGGCGCTGTTCGGGATTGACATAAAAATCATAGATGAACCAGGCGGGGGCCGTGGAGCCAGGCATGGGGGCATACCATATCATGCCGACGTTCGCACCGGTCTCCCGGTCAATAAGAGTGCAGAGGAAATTGTCGGGGGTATCCAGGCCTTGCGGCAGATATTTTTTAAATTCCTGCCGGGAGCGTTCGAGTGCATCCTCTTGCGGCCAATTCCCGGCCTTCACTTTGTCTTCAGCGTACTCCGCTACACTGCGTTCCAGATAAACCTCAAATTCGACAGGTGACATGGGCTGAAGATCAACCATAAAAACAACCTCTTTTCATTTTAGAAAAACATTGTATAATGAACTAGAACATTAATTCTATTTGCATCTTTGTGGATTGCACTTCCGGGTGCATTATGGAAAAATAGGCTATTCATCTCCATTAGAATCATTACCCCTTTTTCATCCCACAGGCCTCACCTCAATCACCATCATGACCCAACGTTTTAACGGATTATCCATTGTAGCACTGGCGTTGATCGTGCTGGGTATCTTCAGCGTGCTTTCTGACCGCAGCCAACCAACCCGCACCTATGCCGCTGCCGCAGACCCGGTCGTCCTACAGCAAACTCCCACCTTTACGCCTTTCCAACCTTTACCCACCTCCACTCCCCTGCCCGCAGTCGTTGAAACGCTGCCCCCCGCGGACGACGATCCGCCCGACAGCCCGGAAGATATCCGCCTGCCGTACGATGATTACGTCCTCACCCAGCGCACGCACGGCGCATCTTACGGCGACGCTGCCATTGACCTGGCTGGCGGACGCGGAGCGGATATCCTCTCGCCAATCAACGGGCAGGTGACCCAAAATGGCTATGACATCTGGGGCAACACCATCCTGGTGATCGAAAACGAGGTCTGGCAGGTGAAACTTCTGCACGGCGATTTCTACCCGCAGGAAGGCCAATGGGTTGGCATCGGTAAGCTCGTTGGCGCTGAGAGCAATCACGGCTACACGGTTGACATTTACGGCCGTTCATGCCGCGGGCGCAATTGCGGTTTTCACACTCATATGAACGTGGTTGACCGGCGCACAGGGTCAAATGTAAATTTGATGAAACTGCTCAGCCCTTAAAACAGCAACATTGTTGCGGTACTGCGCGGTATACGGACCGGCTCGCTGACACAGTAAAAAAGCGAATCAAAGTAGGAAATTTATTGACCGGCTGGATAGGTTTCCAACCGGTGCATATGTATTGACGCGCTGAACGGTCGAACCGTATAATCTTGGTTGGATCGCTTTGAGTAATGAAGTACCCTGGAGGACCACAACCGATGAATAATCGCCTGACAAGTATTATGATGACGGCCTTGCTGATATTCTTGTTGGCTGGCGCCTGTAAACCAACTTCCACCCCTGCACCACCCACCGAGACCCCGACATCTCTCCCGCCCACCTTTACCCCCATTCCACCCACACCCATTCCACCAACGGTTACTCCAACCATTACCCCGACAGAACCCCCCTCTGGCGAATCGGTTTTCTTTACATCGCTGGATATGATCACGGACACCACCGGTTGGGCATTGACCACCACCTCGGTGGTGCGAACCACGGACGGCGGCGCCACCTGGTCAGAAGTTGCTCCGAATGACTGGAGCGATGCGATGCCGCCAACCTCGGGGTTCTTCAGAAACGAAGATCATGCCTGGCTGGCCCAGACGGATCCAGTGGATTTCGAACGCGGGGTTTTCTACCACACCAGTGACGGCGGCGCTTCCTGGGAACGCTATGACGTCCCCTTTGGCGCCGGAACAATGAGTTTCATCGATAACTTGAATGGCTGGGTTATGGTTGGGCTGGGCGCTGGCGCCGGGTCGCAGGCCATTGCCATTTTCGCGACCCACAACAGCGGCGCAACCTGGACCGAGACCTACCGCCGGGATACCGGCGAACAAGAACCTGCCGGTGAAATTCCACTGGGCGGCTCGAAACAGGGCATCACCTTCCGCGATCTACAGCACGGCTGGGTGGCAGGCAGTGTCCCAGCCGACAATATTGTATATCTATACGCAACTGATAACGGCGGCTTCAATTTCCAGCAGCAGGACATCCTCCTGCCAACCGGAATCACCACCGCCATGATGTCGCTTGAAGCGCCAATTTTTTACACCAATCTGACTGGTGTGCTGCCGGTCCTTCTGTTTACCCCGGACGCCTCAGCCACCGTGTTTTACACCACAGCCGACGGCGGCCTGACCTGGACGCCAACTACCCCGGTACCCGTTCTTGGACGTTATTCTGCGCCTTCCCTGGACAACTACATCGTCTGGGATGGCAACACCCTCTACCACAGCAGCGACCAGGGCCAATCCTGGGATGAGGTCACACCCGATATTAACCTCGACGGCATGATCGCCTCTTTGGACTTTGTGGACGGGCAAAACGGCTGGGTCACATGGATGGATGGCAGCGGCAATGCAGGTCTGTACCGCACCATCGACGGCGGCAGCACCTGGTCGGTGCCGGCTCCGTAAAATTGTCCTCCCCTATAATTGTGAGCATGCAGGACGCACAAACCGAAGGATCTAGTTAGTAGCGATTTTGGCGCACAACTTCAGCAATCGCCCCCAGATGTTCCGGGCTCGTACCGCAGCAGCCGCCGATCACCTGCGCTCCGGCAGCGATCCAGGTTGGCACCGGCTCAGCCATTTGCTGCGGGGTAGTCTCGTACACCACATTCCCCAGGTCATCGGTGACCGGCAAGCCGGCGTTGGGTTTGAACCAGATCGGCAGGCTGGTTGCAGCGCGCAGTTCGCGCAGCGCGGTCAGGTTGTCCATCAGGCTGCGGCCGCAGTTAATCCCCAAGAGGTCAACACCCGAGTCAGTCAAAGCCCTGGCAGCCTTGACCGGCGAAACACCCATCATGGTGCGGGTGCCGCGGTCATAGCTAAACGAACACACCAGCGGTAAATCGCTGACCGAGCGCACGCCGCGCACCGCTGCAGTCGCTTCGCCCAGGTCGAACTGGGTTTCGATCACAATCAAATCCACGCCGCCAGCAACAAGAAAGCTGGCCTGTTCGGCAAAGGCCGCTTCTGCATCCACCGCAGCCAGCGGTCCGTACGGTTCGAGCATCTGGCCCGTCGGCCCAATAGACCCCGCAACGAACGCCCCGCTGTTTTCAGCGGCCTGACGCGCCAGTCCTGCAGCGGTGAGGTTGATCTTCTCGCTATGCTCAGCCAGACCCATCTGCGCCAGGTGCAACCGGCTGGCACCGAAGGTACAGGTCAGCAGGATTTCAGCACCCGCAGCGATAAAATCATTTTCGAGCGTCAGAATGGCCTGGGGATTTTCCAATACCCAGGCTTCACCCGATTTTCCATCCGGCAAGCCGCGCTGCTGCAAATTGCTACCGGTAGCCCCATCGGCAATGAGCACTTTTCCAGATCGAATGGCATCAAGAAATTTATTTGTCATTTTCAGCTTCACCTTTTGAATAAGGTTCGCCCGCTTTGGCCGCGTCCAAACGCTCGGCAATCATGCGCCGAACGTTCGGGAAGGGATGGCTGGCATGCGGGAATGGAATTGCGGCAACAAATTGCTCTTGAAATTCGGTTTCAAGCGGCGAGGTGATGTGCTCGGTCCAGCGCGCAACTTGAGCGGCTTCTACGCGGCGGGATTTATTCAACAGCGCAATGCGCGCCCCATCGCCAGCGGCATTTCCCACTGCGGTTACCCGGTCCAGCGGACAATCCGGGATCATGCCAATGATCATCGCGCGCTGACGATCGATCAAGCTGCCGAAAGCGCCAGCAAGCGCAATGCGGTCAACCTGCTGCACGCCGCGTTCTTTCATCAACAGCTGAGCACCCACGTACAGTGCAGCCTTGGCGAGTTGCACAGAGCGCACGTCACCCTGGGTCAACAGGATCGGGCTGCCGGTGGCAGATTGCTCCGCGGTGGCTAGTACAAAAGCCGGTTGGCCCTTCGGTCCGCGAATCAGCCGCGGGTGGTTAAGCTTCGGGTTGAATTTCCCGGAAGGCAGCACCAACCCGGCGACAAACAATTCGGCAACCGCCTCGAGAATGCCCGAGCCGCAAATACCGCGCGCCTGAACTTGCTCGTCCGGCAGCTCGCGGCTCCACGGCTCCTGCCCAATGACTTTGATGTTCACTTCCATCGTGTGGGGATCGATGCGAACGCGCTCAATCGCACCAGGCGCAGCCCGCATGCCGTGGGTGATTTGCGCGCCCTCGAAAGCCGGGCCAGTCGGGCTGGAGGTGCACAACAGGCGCTCCCGATTGCCCAGCAGAATTTCACCGTTGGTGCCGACATCCACGATCAGGACGATTTCATCCTGTTTGTGCGGCTCCTCCGCCAGAATGACGCCAACATTGTCAGCCCCGACGTAACCCGCTTCCAGCGGCAGGACATGCACGCGCGCTCCCGGGTTAAATTTCAACCCCAGATCGCGGGCAGCCACGTCCACCGGCCCGCCAGCCACCGGAGCAAACGGCAGATGCCCGAGCTGCGCCGGGTCAAGCCCCAGCGCCAGGTGGTGCATGACCGAATTGCCAACCAAAACGCAATCGACGATGTCATCCGCAACCGCGTTAACTTGCGCCGCTGCCTGCGCCCCCAGCTCGCTGATCGCATGGATCACCGCCCGGTGCAGCCGCTCACGCCCGTTCGGGATTTCGACGGAATAAGAGATGCGCGACATGATGTCGTCGCCGTAAGTCACCTGCGGGTTCATCGCCGAGGCGGTTGCCAGCAACGCCCCGGTGTGCAGGTCGCACAGGTAGGCTGCCAGCGAGGTGGAGCCGATGTCCACAGCCAGACCAAGTGGCGAGTCGTGCAGACCCGGCTGCACCCGGATAACTACCTGATCGTTCCAGATGGTCAGCGAAATTTCCCCTTGGCCTTCACGCAGCGCAGCGGGCAGCGCTTTCAAAGCTGAAAGCTCGAACGCTGCACCGCTCAACCCAAAGCGGGATTCCAGCAGCTCCAGGATGCGCTCCTGGTCGGAGCGGTCGCCTAACACTGGCGGGTCAATTGTCAGTAGAACCATGCGAATAATCGGGTCTACCGGAATCACGCGCTCGGTGGCGGCTTTGCGCACAATTTGACGGTTAGCCTGCGCCTCCTCTGGTACGGTGACCAGCAAGTCGCCCTGGACATACGCCATGCAGCTCAACCGGACGCCAGCCGTCAGCCCGCGTTTAGAGCAAATCGCCTGTTCATCCTCACTGGGAGGGCTGGCATGCGCCGGGCTGGAGTTCAGATCGTGCTTGGAAAAGCGGCCTTCTTCGATAATCACCTGGCACTTGCCGCAAGTACCTGCCCCGCCGCAAATGGATTCAATGCCAACCCCCAGGTTGCGGGCAGCGTCCAACAGCGATATCCCGGCTTTAACCCTCCCGGACCGCCCTGAGGGTTGGAATACAACCTTGTAGGTCAGCGGTGAATCGGGATTTACCGGCGATGATTTTATGGGGTTGGACATGAGAGGTTTTCAGGACGTGTGGAACGATCGAATAAAATTTCCGTGCAAGTTGCCAAGGGATTATAGCCATTATAAATTTGAAAGTCAAAAGGAGTGTGGTTATGATATAACCTCAATTTCCTAATTGACCAAAATTGATCAAAATTGACCCCTTGACAAATTTGTTTATAAGTTGTATTATTTGAATTAAGATATTTCAACATCAAAGGAATTGAACGTGCCAACTCATTATGTAGGCCACCCAACAGAAGTACAAGCACTGGATACCTGGATCAAGCTGAATCGCTCAGTCGAGTCGCTGGTCAGCAGGATTAACCAGAGCGGCACCATGGGCGGCCTGACACCTACTCAATTCGCTGTGGTTGAAGCCCTTTACCACCTCGGCCCGCTCCCCCAGTGTCAGCTGGCTGCCCGCGTGTTCAAGAGCAGCGGCAATATGACCTTGGTGGTGGACAACCTGGAGAAACTCGGGTTGGTGAGCCGCCAGCCAGACGCCAACGACCGCCGGGTGAGCGTGGTCGGGTTGACTGCGCTTGGCAAACAAACCGTCAGCATGATTTTTCCCCAGCATGCCGCGGCTGTCAAACAGCTCTTCGCAGTGCTGACGCAAGAGGAACAGCGCACGCTGGGAGATATTCTGCGTAAGCTGGGCAAGCAAGAGGGTTAAACAACCTCTTTTTTTGCCTAATTATTTTGATGTCAAAATACTTAATAATAAGTATTCTTAACAAATATTATCAAAGATCAAAGGAGATCTAAAAACACCATGTCCTGGTAAATTGACCCCGCCCACTCTGAAATTAACTTCACCGTCCGCCATATGATGATTTCGAACGTTCGCGGCCGCTTTGAAGCCTTCACCGGTACCGTAGAATTCGATCAGCAAAACCCCGCCAATTCGTCGGTTGACGTTCAAATCGAAGCCGCCAGCATCAACACCCGCGAATCCCAGCGTGACAATCACCTGCGCTCGGCTGACTTCTTCGATGCCGAAAACAGCCCCTATCTAACCTTCAAAAGCAAAAAGGTCGAGATTGTGGACGACGAACACGGCCGCATTATCGGCGACCTGACCATCCGCGGCGTAACCAAAGAGGTCGTGCTGGATACGGAATTCAACGGCATGTCGCAGAGCCCCTGGGGGTTCAGCAGCGCCGGGTTCAGCGCCTCGACCAAAATCAACCGCAAGGATTGGGATTTGACCTGGAACATGGCCCTCGAGACCGGCGGCGTACTGGTCAGCGATGAAATCAAGATCAACATCGACCTTGAGATCATCGAAGAAAAAGTCGCTGAAGCTGTCGCTTAATGAATTGACTGGCAGCTATATCAATTGCCGCGTCTTCCCTAATACTTAAGCACAAATCAGGGGCATCCGCCTGGATGCCCCTCTCTTTATTCCATGCCTGGCTTTCATATATTTTTTAGAGAACAATCCCTCTTGAACAGTAAAATGGGTGGAAAAGAACGGAAATTCAGCTAATTAATATACAATTTAGCCCTATCTGTGCTATGCACTGGCTAATTTATGTATAATAAGACTAGCAAGGCAACATAATCTTCGAAGAAGAGGTCTTACCATATGGATGAATTAGTTTCACTGGTCGTCAAAAAGACGGGCTTGTCTGAAGAAGTTGCCCGCAAAGCAGTTGTGACTGTGATCGATTTCCTCAAGAAGAAATTGCCGGTGCCTATAGCCGGTCAAATCGATCTGGTCCTGGGGAAAAGCGGTGGCAAAGCTGGCCTGACCAAAGGCCTAAGCGATCTCATCGGCAAAAAGTAACCTGACAATCGTCTATCAGATCCACATCCACTTCTAGTTTCCATTTTTGGAGAGAGGAAAAACCATGACCGCATTAAGTAAAATCGAAGGAATTGGACCCAAATACCAGGCTGATTTGAAAAAAGCGAACATCGCCTCGGTAGAAGGACTGCTGAAGGTTGGCTCGACCCCCAAAGGGCGCAAAGAATTAGCCGAAACCTCCAAGATCAGCGACAAACTGATCCTCGAATGGGTCAACCATGCCGACCTGTTCCGCATCAAAGGCGTTGGCGAAGAATATTCAGACCTGCTGGAAGAAGCCGGCGTTGACACCGTGGTCGAATTGGCCAAGCGCGTCCCCGCCAATCTGGTCGAGAAAATGGCTGAAGCCAATGCCGCCAAAAAATTGGTGCGCCAGATGCCGACCCTGAAGATGGTCACCAACTGGGTTGCCCAGGCCAAGGCGCTGCCCAGGGTCGTCCAATACTAACCCTCACCATTGAAGTTTTTTTAAAAGGAGAAGCACCGTGTGTTCAACCGGTGCTTCTCCTTTTTGGATAATTTTGTAACCTCCTGCCAGTTCGTCACTCAAAAACCAATAGGCCGAAGGATCTCGCTTTTAGATCCCTTGTGTTTGTGCGTTTGCCCTAACTTCTTCGGCTTATGCGCAGCGTGCCCTATGGGCAGAATGACATCACCACACCACCCTGTCATCCTGAGGCCATAAGCCGAAGGATCTCGCCTTGAAACGGAGCAGATGTGGTTTTAAGATCAGATCCTTCGCCTTCGGCTCACGCGCAGCTTGCCCAGTAGGCAGAATGACATCACCACACCACCCTGTCATCCTGAGGCCATATGCCGAAGGATCTCTCCTTTCAACCTGGAGTGGATGTAGTAGATCAGATTCTCTCGCCTTCGGCTCACGCGCAGCTTGCCCAGTAGGCAGAATGACATAATTAATTGATGTGATCGATACATGCACTTAGTTGGTGTAATTTTTTTGTTTGTACCGGAGCGAAGATAAGCGTATCATCATAGTATAAATGTTCATGCGATTTTTTCTGTCCAAAGGAGGGGATTCCCAATGACTTTTACAATCACCTGGTACGGCCATGCGGTGCTGGCGATCGAAACCGGGGGCTTTCACGTCCTGGTTGACCCTTACCTGATCGGCAACCCGGCAGCTGCCATCACGCCCGACAAAGTCGCCGCGGATTTTATTCTTGTGACCCACGGCCATGGCGACCACGTTGGCGACACAGTTGAGATCGCCAAACGCACCGGAGCAACCGTGATCTGCAACGCTGAAATCAGCAAGTGGATGGCTGCCAAAGGGCTCAAAACCCATGCGCAGCATATTGGCGGGGGTTACCACCACCCATTCGGCTATCTCAAATTGACCCTGGCGCTGCACGGCTCGATGCTGCCTGACGGCAGCAACGGGGGCAATCCCGTCGGCCTATTACTGACCACCTTAGACGGTCAAAAAATCTACATGGCGGGCGATACTGGCCTGTTCGGCGACATGCACCTGATCGGCGAAGAAGGCATCGATCTGGCTGTGCTGCCCATCGGCGACAACTACACCATGGGGCCAGCGGACGCGCTGCGGGCGGTCAAAATGCTGCAGCCGGCGCACGTCATCCCCATGCACTACAGCACCTTCGACGTGATCCGGCAGGACGCGGCTGCCTGGGCGTGCCAGGTGGAACAAGAAACCAGCGCTAAAGTCCATTTGCTGAAACCAGGCGAGAGTCTTACGCTTAGCCCGATTCCTGGTATGCGTGAGTTCGCAGAAAAACAACCTGATAGGTTTTGAGTGATCTTTCAGGCTACCATACGATAGTTGCCGGTCCAAGGACCTGGCAATCCTATCATTCTGTGAGTATTTGCCTATTAATGACCGCATCCCAGCCACCAAAATTTCATCAGCTTACGCCGCAGCAGCGCCTGGACTGGATCGCGCAGCACACCGGCCTTGACCGCGCCGCTCTGGACGCCTTCACCGAAAGCGCTGGATTGACGCTTGAACAGGCCGACCATATGATCGAAAATGTGGCCGGGCTGTATGCACTGCCGGTTGGCATAACCCAGCATTTCATCGTCAACGGGCGCGAAGTGTTGGTGCCAATGGTGATAGAAGAGCCTTCGGTGGTGGCAGGCGCCTCGTATATGGCAAAACTGGCGCGAGCCGCCGGCGGCTTTACCGCGACCACGGATGCTCCGGAGATGATCGGGCAAATTCAAATTCTTGATGTTGCTGACCTGTCGTCCGCCCGTCAGCGGCTGTTGGACCACAAGGCCGAGCTACTGCAGGAAGCCGCGCAGTACGATCCAGTATTGATCAGCCACGGCGGCGGCCCGCGCGACCTGGAAGTGCGCCTGATCGATGAGTCGCCCATTGGCCCCTTCCTGGTGCTGCACCTGATTTACGATGTGCGCGACGCCATGGGCGCCAATGCCGTCAACACCGCGCTCGAACGCCTGTCACCGCGGGTCCAGTCGATTTCCGGCGGCAGAGTTCACCTGCGCATTCTCTCCAACCTGGCTGACCGCCGCCTGGCGCGCGCCACGGTCACCATTCAGCTGGACCAACTGGCCTTTAGCCAGTTTTCAGCCGAAGAGGTACGCGACGGGATCATCGAAGCCTGGGCGTTTGCCGCTGCCGACCCCTACCGCGCGGCCACCCACAACAAGGGCATTATGAATGGCGTGGATGCGGTGGTGCTGGCGACTGGCAACGATTGGCGCGCCATCGAAGCCGGAGCGCATGCCTATGCCGCGCGCAGCGGTCGCTACACCAGCCTGACCACCTGGGGCAAGGATGCTGCCGGCAATTTGACCGGT
>CALMGN010000127.1 GCA_937863605.1 uncultured Anaerolineaceae bacterium | reverse complement strand
GGCGTAGACAGGTCAAATTCACCTGCCAGCCAGGTAGCGCGTTGGCCACTCTCCAGATCAAGCACTTCCAATGCTTCCCACTCGCCGCGGCTGATGATGTAGCTCAAGGAGCGACCATCGGGTGAAAACTGCGGCTGGGTGACTGTCTCCCCGTGATCGCCGGCGATCAGCCGGACAGACTCGACACGCGGCGGGCTTTCGGTCAATTTACCAAGCATAAGCCGGGTTGCGTCCCAGGGCATGTTCGGGTGATCCCACTCCACCCAGGCAATTTCGGCGCCAGTGGAGCTCCAAACAGGTTGCATATAAAAATCAGCCCCGCTAACCAGCTTGACCGGCCATTCCTTGCCCTCCGAATCGACCAGTGCCAGGACGTCCTGGCTGCCGTCGGAGTGAACAAATATCACCCAGCGGCCGTCCGGCGAGACCTTAGGTGACGCCAGTCCGCCAAAAATAGGGGTCAAGGGACGCGGTTGACCGTTGATCAAATTGCGCTGGTACAGCGCTCCATTGCGTTCTGAAAAATAAACCATGGAACGACTTAATCCAAATTCGCCACCGCCGTACCCGACTCCGCCGCGTGCACTGTGATCCACCAGGAGCTCGCGGGGCGATTCGCCGAGCGGCTGGTAAAGCAGCTGACCCTGGCCGCCGCGATTCTCCAGCCAGACCAGTGCATTCCCGTCGGGTGTCCATTGGACATCCTCCAGCCGTGGACGACCTGCCAACGAAGAAGCTTGAATCGGGCTGGGCCACAGACCGTAAGGTCGGGTGCTTTTTTCATCAGGCATGCGCACATCCAATCGAAGGGGTCAATATCCGCACCGGTTATATGTGCGGCTCGAACTTATCAATCAGGCGGGGCAGTGGTTGATACCCCGCAATCCGCTCGCGCACCTCGCCCCCTACGAACAACATCACCGTTGGCACGCTCATCACTGAAAATTGCATGGTCACATCGGTGGATTCATCCACGTCCAGCTTGCCAAGGCGCACCCGGTTCCCCCAGGTTTCTTTTAATTTTTCCAACTCCGGCTCGAGCCGTTTGCACGGGCTGCACCAGACGGCGCCAAATTCGAGCAGGAAAGGCAGGTCGGATTTCAAAACTTGTTGCTCAAAGTTGTCATTATCAATATGTTCGAAGGTCATACACCCTCCCTTTTAGCCAGGCTATTGTCAAAGTAGAAATATTTTTATTGTTTAGCAGATTTCAGAATGTGGATGCGCCCGAGATCATGTCATCCTGCGCGAGCGTTCTTTGCGAACCGAAGGATCTTGCCCTCAGTTAAACGGGCGGTCAAATTGTCCAAGCAGATTCTTCGCCTTCAGCTCACGCGCAGCGTGCCCTGTGGCAGATTGACAAAATACTTTGTCTTCCTGAGCGAGTGTTCATTGCGAAGCGAAGGATCCCAGACATAAAGATCGAGAGGTTTTTGGCCAACAGCTGGCGATCACTCAAACCGGACCCGACGGGCATCATGACATCGCGAATAGAAGTAAATATAGCATATGCCCATCATTTTGTCAGGCGAACTCCGGTCACCCTTCGCAACCATGGTTGCTTCTATTTTCATAAGCTCATTTTTCCGGTTACAATGGTGGGTACTGAAGGGGATACTCCGTAATTCGCCCGTAAGAACCTATGACTGCTGCTCCGACCTCACTCCAATTGCTTCACGGCACACTCCAGTTTCCAGTGTTCATGCCGGACGCCACCTTTGGCGTGGTTCGCACGGTTGATTCTGCCGACCTGGCCGCCGCCGGCATTGAAGCGGTGGTGATGAACACCTACCACTTGATGCAGCGCCCGGGATCCAGCACCATTCAGGCTTTAGGCGGGCTGCACCGCATGAGCGCGTGGGACCGGCCAATCGTCACCGATTCAGGCGGCTTTCAGGCGTACTCGCTCATCCGTCAGAACCCAAAATTTGGGAAAATGGATGAACAAGGCATCCATTTTCAACCCGAGGCAAGCAACCGCAAATACCTGCTGACGCCTGAAAAGGGCACCCAGCTGCAGGTTGGATACGGCGCGGATGTCGTCATCTGCCTGGACGATTGCACTCATGTTGACGCCCCGCGCAGCGAGCAGGAAATATCCGTAAAGCGTACCATCGACTGGGCTAAACGCGCCCGGCGTGAGTTTGACCGGCTGGTGAACCAGAAAAAGCTGACCGATGACCAGCGTCCACGCATTTTTGGCGTGATCCAGGGCGGCGGCGAACTTGACCTGCGCAAACGCTGCGCTGAAGCCCTGCTCGAGATCGGGTTCGACGGTTTTGGCTTTGGCGGCTGGCCGCTCGACGGTGAAGGTCAGTTGCTGCATGCCGTACTGGAATACACCCGCTCGCTAATCCCGGCCCAATATCCGCTGCACGCCCTGGGGATCGGTCACCCGCGCAATGTACTGGCTGGTCACGACCTGGGCTACGGCATTTTTGACTGCGCCATGCCAACCCGCGACGCGCGCCACGGGCGCTTGTACACCTTTACCACTCCCCCAGGAAACGACGGCGGGTTAACCGGTGACTGGCTGAAGTACCTGTACATCAACGACGAGCGTCACATCAAAGCCAATCTGCCGGTCTCGCCGTACTGCGACTGTCCGGTTTGCAATCATTACTCGTTAGGCTACCTGCATCATTTATTCAAACTCAATGACGGCCTATACCTGCGGTTGGCAACGCTGCATAATTTGCGTTTCATGACCCAACTCACTGACCGTATCCGAATGCGCTCCGCATGACCAACCCGGCTGCCGTCCAATCGTTGGTAGAAGCGGTGCGTAATGCGCCTAAGTATGCCGCCATCGATGCGGGTCTGGTGCAGGCGCTGGTCGAACAGGAACTCGGCAAAGGCCGCGGCGCTAAAGAGACAATCAAGGCAGTGCGCAATAAGCTGCACCAGGTAGGCGCTGCCTACCAGGAAATACCTATTGGCTATGCGCAATTATCTCGGCGGTTGATGTCGCTGCCCAGCGACCTCCACAGCCCGGAAATCACAGCCTTTTGTCTGGAGGCCATGCGCGAGCACACCTCCACGCGCGAGCGGCTGGGTTTTCTCGAGGACTTCTACAGCCAACCCTTAGCCGGATTGGGTCCGATCCATTCACTGATCGACCTGGCTTGCGGGCTTAACCCGCTGGCGCTGCCGTGGCTGCCGCTGGCACCCGGCGCCCAGGTGTTGGCCTGCGATATATATGCTGACATGGCGGCCTTTCTGAACGGTTTTTTCACCCATACCGGCATTAACGGGCGTGCCTTCACCTGCGACTTGATCCATCACCTGCCCGAGCAGTCGGCGCAGCCGGTCCAGCTTGCACTGCTGCTCAAAACCATCCCCTGCCTGGAACAAGTGGATAAATCCATCGGGCGCCGGCTGTTAAGCTTTATCCAGGCGGAGCATATGCTGGTCTCCTTCCCGGTCCACAGCCTGGGCGGACGCGGCAAGGGCATGCGCGTCAATTACGACCTGCATTTCCAGGAATTGATCACGGACCTGCCGTGGCAGGTCAC
>CALMGN010000126.1 GCA_937863605.1 uncultured Anaerolineaceae bacterium | reverse complement strand
GTTGCCAGCCAGGCGACCGCCATGCCGGTCAACCCATAATGGATGCCTGCATAAGTGGCCGCGGCAATGCCTGCGACACCGCTTGCGAGGCCGGTAATGGTTGCCTCTCTCAGACGCTGGGTGCCGCGGCAGACTGCGTAATACATCTGAATTACAGTAATGGGTAGGATCGCCAGTGCCAGGATACGCAGCGGCGTAGTGCCCGCGACCGCATATTCCTTACCGAGCAGCAAGAGCAGATACGGCGCTAATCCGATCACCAGGACAGCGGCGGCAGACCCGCCGATCAGTGAATTCCGGATGCTGATGCGCAGCGGACGTTGAAAATTCTCCGGGTTTTGCGAGATTTCAGCGAACAGGTTCTGTCCAATGGAAATGGGTATTAAAAATACCACCCAGGCCATCATCCAAACCGCATACCAGCGCGCGTTCTGGACTGGCGACAGCATTTCGGTGATGATGATCGGCAGGATCCAATTGGGTGCCCGTTCAGCCAGGGTCAGGAGGTAATTGGGCAAGCCAATCTTGATCAATTGCCTGGCTGTTTGACCTTCAACATCCGGTTTGTAACGGTAACCGGGAACTGAACGGAAGATCTGGATAGTGCCTAGCAAGCAGGCGAAAAATCCTGCGGCTGCCCAGGCGGACACGATGGCGATGGAGGTGGTGGTTTCTGCCAATAAAGGCAGCGCAGCAACGCCAGCGATCGTGATTAGACCGAAAAGCACGTTGCGCGTTAAAACCTGGTCCCCACGCTTGATGGCGATGGAGACATGGTCCATCAACACATTGACCGCGCCGAAAACGCTGATGCCAAGGAAGAGCAGCGCATAAAGAGGGATCGCGCTGACGACATTCAGTTCACTGAAAAAGGCTCTGGCGAACAACAGGAAAATTACTGCGGTTGCCAGTGACGCCCCCACAATCAGGTTGAGTGCCGTATTGATCATTCGGGAAGGGGATTCCAGGTGGATTGGATAAGCTTTGATGACCGCCGCACCAATGCCAAATAAAGCCATCTGGACGCACAGCATCATCGCGGAAACCACCCCGGATGCTATGCCGACCTCGCGAGCGTCAAATAAGCGTGCAGTGATCAGCCAGGTAAGGTAACCCAACCCGGAGGAAGCGATGCGGCCCAGAATGAGCGTGCCGGAGTTGTACAACCGGGAAAAATCCTGCCGTTTTTCCGGAGTCAGATTGTCCCATACCTTGGACAAACCCCGGGAGCGCCGGGGTTCATTCGATGAGAACTCGTGGGAGGCGTGTAGATTATTCATGCTTATAAAACTTGACCTGACTTCATTGACCGGCAGTCGTTTGCATCCAAATATCAGGTTTTGCCATGCGTTCGGTCAAACCACTGAAGATGGAGGAATAGTTATAAAGGAAATAACCCAGGTAATACAAAATCCAGCGGGGTTGGAGCCGCGCCAGACTCATCAAAATACCCCGGACGGCGCCGGCCAGCGGGATACCAATCAGGGGGAGTGCGCGCAGGCCGTACTTGATAACCATTCTGCCAAGGCCTTTGCCATCTTGCAGCCATTGGTCTTTGGCGAACGCGTAGCTGTCGCCAAACCAGTGCTGCACGGTTGTAATCCGTGACACGCCTATCTTGGAGCCGGCATTTTTCAAGCGCCAGCGAATTTCAATATCCTCGCCTGAGCGGAAACGGGCATCCAGCGGGTGATCTAACAGCACCTGCCGTCTGAAAAGCGATGCCATTAATCCTGGCCATTTCTTGCTGCGCCCGTTGTTGTGGTGATTGACCAACGCCCGACCCCAATAACCGGGTCCGGAATAGCTGATCAATCCCGCCTGGAGTGCGTCGTATTGGCCTTCGGAAAATTCCTGGTACAGGGTCTCCAGGGCGCCGTCCGGGATGCTGATGTCCACATCAAACAGCCCGACGGTTGAGTTGCTAGCCGCGCGTACTCCCATCATGCGCGCGGCTGGAACCCCTAGGCCCCCGTCAGAGATGATGACGACAGGGAATCTCTGTGCAATTTCTATTGT
>CALMGN010000125.1 GCA_937863605.1 uncultured Anaerolineaceae bacterium | reverse complement strand
TCGATACCGGCTTCATCCATCAGCCCGCCTAGCTGTTGCATCATGGTGTTGATGAATTTCACATCCAGGCGCGGGTCGGCGTCGATCTGACTGCGCACCAATTTAAAGGTTTCTGGTTCGGCATAAGGAAACGCCATATCCTCGATGCAGCAGCGCCAGCGGTAGCAATTAAGAATGCCAGCCAGTTTGCCGTAAGCGCGGATCGCCTCGGCTGCTTTCAATCGGCGTTTGTTCTCGGGCATATGCCCAAGCGTCATTAAGTTGTGACTCTTATCGGCCAGCTTGACCAAAAACACGCCCGGGTCGCGGAACTGGGCAATTTTGCGCAAGGTTTCGATCTCGCGCGAGCGGCCATCACGCGGGTTGCTGATTTTAGTCACGCCGTCAACGATGAAAGCGACTTCTTCGCCAAGGGGACCGGGGAACTCGGCTTTTATCCGGTCGAGAGTCTCGCCTTGGTCTTCGACGGTGTCATGCAGCAGCCCGGCGATGGTCCAGGCTTCGTTGCCGACCAGTTTGTCAATAAAGCCGCCCACCCAGGCACAGTGCGTCTCAAAATAGGATTCACCACTATAGCGCACCTGTCCATCATGCAATTCACGCCCCAGTTCATAGGCGTGGGCGATGGCTTCGGTGCGCGGGTGGAAGACGCCGGGGTCAAATTCTGCACTGATCCGCGGGCGAATTTCTAGAATATGTTTAACGGTTACCATTAATAGCGCGACTCCTAACCGGGCAGGCTACAGGGTGCTCACTTAACGCTTTCCGTAGGTATCGACGATGCGCTCTTCATTGCGGTCGGTGGCAGGCGGGGGGGTGGGTGATAGCGCGGAGATCTGCTCGTACAGCTTGTCGGTCATGTCGATTTCAACCGATTTTAAGGCCGTTTCCAGATGCTCCAGGTTGCGCGCACCAATGATGGGCGCCGTGAGCGCGGGGTGAGCGGCCGTCCAGGCGATGGCCAGGGAAGCCGGATGGACGCCTAATTGATCTGCCAGTACCTTGAGTTCTGCGGCGGCGGAGTGCATCCACTCCTCCCCGTAGCGGGTTTTATAGCGCACACTACGCTGCAGACGGCCGTGCTCGGGTTGAGCGCCGCCCGCATATTTCCCTGATAGCAGTCCACCTCCCAGCGGCGAATAGCTGATGACGCCCAGATTTTCGGATTCAGCCAGCGGGAAAAGCTCGACCTCCGCCATGCGTTTGACCAGGTTGTACATCGGTTGGATCACGGCAAAGCGCGCCCAATGGTGCAGGTCAGACAAGCCAAGGGCTTTCATCACCTGCCAGGCGGCAAAATTACTGGCAGCCGGATACAGGATTTTCCCCATGCTGACCAGATCGTCCAGCGCGCGCAGGGTCTCCTCCAGGGATGTAAAGTCATCAAAGCGGTGGATGAAAAAAATGTCGATCCGGTCGGTATTCAAACGCCGCAGGCTATCCTCGACAGAATTGAATAGATGCAATCGTGAGGCGCCGCGGGCGTTGACATCCTGCCCCATGGGAAAATAAGCTTTGGAGGTGAGGACGATCTCGTTGCGATGCCCGGTGATCAGCCTGCCAAGGATCTCCTCGGCTTGCCCGCTGGAATACATATTCGCGCAGTCGAAGAAGTTGATCCCGGCTTCCCGGCAGCGATTGTAGAGTTTGCCGGACATCTCTTCATCAGCTTCATCGCCAAAGGACATGGTGCCAAAACATAACTGGGATACCTTGACTCCAGTTTGACCTAAAAACTTGTAATCCAAAATGCCCTCCCCAAGATTTGTGGTTGCTCTGATTGTAATCTGAAAGCAATAATTTCACGTCTGATTTCCGACGAATTCAACATTCCACGAGGAATTTGAGATTAATGTCATTTCTTTAGAATTCCAGTCATATTTTTAAACCATTGATCCCGGATACCGGGTATTATTATGTCTGATAAGTGAGGAATGACCCAACCCCGGGGGAAGGATGTGGGTTGCCCCATTCTATTGAGTAGGCTATAGTGTGGGAGATTTACTGGAACCCAGCCACCTCTTATGGAAAATTCGATTCCCATTACTCGTACCAAACTGATCATTCCGCGGCGCCGGGGGGAGTTATTAAGCCGGCCGCGGCTGTTGGCTGTTCTGGAAGAATCGATCGATTACCGCCTGATCATCGTCGCAGCACCAGCGGGTTATGGCAAGACCTCCCTGCTGGTAGATTTTGTCCATCAAACCCTGCAGCCGGTTTGCTGGCTGTCGCTCGACGATTTGGACCGGGATCCACAACGCTTTATCGCCCACTTTATCGCGGCCATTCAAACCACCTTCCCGGATTTTGGAAAAAACTGTATGCCAGCGCTGCAGGGGATGTCGCAGGCGGGGCTGAACCTGGATGCAATGGTCTCACTGATCATTAATGATATTTACGAGACCATCACCGAGCATTTTTTATTCGTGGTGGATGACTACCACCTGGTAGAGGAAAACCCGGATATCAATTATTTCATCAACCGCTTTATTATGACCGCGGACGAAAATTGCCATTTGGTCATCTCCTCGCGGCGGCTGCTGCCGCTGTCAGATATGCCGTTGTTGGTGGCGCGCTCAGCGGTGGGCGGCCTGGGTTTTGAGGACCTGGCATTTAGCGTCACCGAAATTCAGAGCCTGTATTTGCAAAACCATCGCGTAGTCGTCGACGAAGCCGAAGCTGCTGAACTGGCGCAAACGACTGAAGGCTGGATCACCGGCTTGGTGCTGTCCACGGATATTGAAAACGGGCGCGTGACTACCCGGCTGCGCGGGCGAAACGTCACCGGCGTGGGGTTGTACGAGTACCTGGCGCAGCAGGTGCTTGAGCATCAGAGCGCCGAAGTCAAGCAATTCCTCTTTCGCACCTCCTTGCTGGAAGAGTTTGACGCCGAACGCTGTGCTGAAGTGATTGGCAAAGGGCTGGGCATTGAGACCGATTGGTCCGCTTTGATGGACGATGTCCAGCGCAACAACCTGTTTACCCTGCCGGTGATTGAAAATCATATCTGGCTGCGCTACCACCACCTGTTTCGGGATTTCCTGCAAAGCCAGATGGCGCGCCTGCATCCTGAGGAAACCCGCAAGATTTACCTGCAGCTGGCTGATTTTCACCAGAAAAATGGCGAGTGGGAACGCGCCTACCAGGTTTGCCTTCGGCTCGGGGATGAAGAATTGACCGCGGGGATGATTGAAAAGGCAGGCCAGTCGATGATCTCACAGGGGCGCTTGTTGACCCTGAAAGACTGGATCGAAAAATTGCCAACCCGGCTGGT
>CALMGN010000124.1 GCA_937863605.1 uncultured Anaerolineaceae bacterium | reverse complement strand
GTCTTGCAGAAATCCGCAATATCCGGGATTTTGGCTAAAATTTCCTCGGCGGTGATGCGGTAAGGAGTACCGTCGGGGTTGGTTCGCCCGTCCTTCTCGGCGTACAAATTGACTGTCTCCGGGCGAATGTCAAGGTAAACGTAGTTCTTGCCCTGAATACCGCGTCCTTCCTTGACCTCCAGATAAATCGCCCGGCTGGTCACATCGCGGGAGGCCAGGTCTTTAATACTCGGGGCGTAACGTTCCATAAAGCGTTCGCCTTTGTCGTTGAACAGCACACCCCCCTCGCCGCGCACCGCCTCAGTGATCAGAATGCCCAGTTTGTAGATGCCGGTCGGGTGGAACTGAAAGAACTCCATATCCTCGGCGGGAATGCCGCGCCGCAGGGTGACCGCCACCCCGTCGCCAGTGTAGGCGTAGGCGTTGGAGGTAATGTCCCACATGCGTCCGTGGCCGCCGGTGGCAAAAACGACCGCTTTGGCGTGGAAAACGTGCAGCTCGCCGGTTGCCAGCTCGACCGCCACCACCCCGGCAGTGACCCCGTCCTGCAGCAGCAGGTCGAGCACCTGGAATTCGTCGTAGAAATTGATCCCGTTGCGGATGCACTGCTGGTACAGCGTCTGCAGGATCATGTGCCCGGTGCGATCGGCCGCATAAGCGGCGCGGCGTACCGGTTTCTTGGTGACATTATTGGTGTGCCCGCCAAACGGCCGCTGGGCAATTCGCCCATCGGCTGTACGCGAGAAAGGCAGACCGGCGTGCTCCAGATCATAGACGGATTGGACCGCCTCCTGGCACATAAAGTCGATCGCATCCTGGTCGCCAAGATAATCGCTGCCTTTGACGGTGTCAAAAGCGTGCCATTCCCAGTGGTCTTCCTCCAAATTACCCAGGGCAGCGCCAACACCGCCCTGGGCGGCGCCAGTGTGCGAGCGGGTGGGATACAGTTTGCTTAAAACAGCTGTTTTGGCCGTGCGCGAGGCGTTCAGCGCCGCCATCAGGCCAGCCCCGCCGCCGCCAACAATGATGACATCAAAAACATGGGTTTGGGTCATGGAAGCAGCCTTTCCAGGTTAATTAAGCGGAATATCTTGCCGGACGCCGCCAATCAACGCAGCGGCCCCGATGACAGTGATTGCCAACCAGAAAACGAACAACGCCCAGCTCATGATCGAGCGGGCGCGATCGCCTTTAATGAAGTCATTGGCTACCTGGCGCACACCATTCATCCCATGCGCCATGGCAAAACCAAGCAGTAGCGCGTCATAAATACGCCAGCCGATGTTTGCCCAGCGTTGGGCAACGTAGTCGAGGTCCATGGCGTGCACCCCGACGATCACATCCTGCAGGATCACATGGATCCACACCAGGGGGATCAGCAGCAGCGCTGAATAGCGCATCCACTTCCAGGCTACATGGTCGTAATTGGGGCGGACTTTCACACGCCGGATTTGTTCAGAAGTCGCTGCCATGTCTGCCTCCTACCCGCCGAACAGGCCAAAATTATGAATGAGGATATTGCGCACCATGAAGAAGGTGGCCGGGAGCCACAGGATCAGTGTGGCAATCAAAGTGACGCGCGTCGAGTTGCGCCCGGTCTCAATCGACCAGTTAGCCGGCTTGAACATGTCAAAGTAGGCAATGCGCAGGCCGTTGATGCCGTGGAAGAAGACGCAGAACACCAGACCAATCTCTCCAATGCCAAAAAGCGTGGTCTGGTATAAGGCGATCACGTCCAAAAAGCCTTTGGGAGCAAGATAAACCAGTGCGATGTCGACGATGTGAATGACGAGGAACAATACGGTTCCCAGCCCGGTGATCCGGTGCAGCAGGAACGCGTAATGACCCTCGCGGCCGCGGTAGCCAACATACCCGGTCAAGGTGGTCTTCAGGGTTGACATATTCACCTCCGTTTTGTGGTTGGGACTTAAAGATTGTAGCATGCCTTTGATGATTATGTGCAGAAATTTGACCTTATTTTTTATGTATTTATTCCGATGTCATCCTGAGGAAGCGCCTTTCGTGACCGAGGGATCTGCCCTGCAAAACAGATCCTTCGCCTGCGCTGCGCTCCACCTCTACGCAGAGTGTCCCGCGGCTCGGGTTGACCAGGAAATAGACCACGAAGAAGGGTATAATCGGTTGGCAACATTGTCAAACAAAACGTATCCCTCCCCTCAGGAATAGACATGGTCAAAAAATCTATACCGGTACTATTGTTCATCCTCCTTTTAGCCAGTTTGCTGCTATCCGCTTGCGGACCGGCGAAAATTGCCGCTCTCACCACCATCAAAGTCGCGCTGCTGCCCGTGCTGGATGTGCTGCCCATGGTCGTGGCGCAGCAAGAAGGCTTATACGCCAAGCATAACCTGGTCGTCGAGATTATTCCGGTCAGTTCTGCGCCGGAACGCGACCAGTTGATCGCCGCCGGACAGACCGACGCCATCATGAATGAGTTGACCTCAGTCATGTTTCTCAACCAGGACAAAATTCAGGTTCAGGCGGTACGCTACGCCCGCACCGCCACCGCTGACCAGGCGCTGTTCTCGATCATGGCTGGCAAAGACAGCGGCATCACCAACCCGCAGGGCTTGAAAGGCGCGTCCATCGGCATCTCGCAGGGCACAATCATCGAATATCTAACAGACCGGCTGCTAACCGCCGAAGGCTTTACGGCTGCCGATATGAATTTCGTAGCGGTGCCAAAAATCCCGGACCGCATGTCACTGCTGGCCAGCGGTGAATTAAAAGCTGCCACGCTGCCCGAGCCGTTCGTCACCCTGGCCAAACAATCGGATGCGGTCACCGCACTGGACGACACCGCGCACCCGGATTACAGCTTCAGCATCATCACTTTCAGCAAAGCCTTCATCGATGCCAACCCGGAGGCTGTCAAAGCCTTTTTGGCCGCAGTCGAAGAAGCGGTTGAGTTGATCAATAAAGACCCCCAGAAGTACGCCTCGCTGATGGTTGATCAGAAGATGGTGCCCGCACCGCTGGCCGAGTCCTTCAAAGTGCCCACTTACCCGACCAAGGGCGTCCCCACCGAAGCCCAGTTCCTGGACGTGCTGGAGTGGGTCAAAGCCAAAGGCTACCTCTCGGTTGATCTTTCATACGCTGACAACGTCAACAGCAGCCTGCTGCCCTAAATAAAATGATTGAGGTCGAGTACCTGACCTTCGGCTACGGTCACGGCGCGCCGGTCTTCCAGGATTTTGAATGGAACGCGGTGCGCGGTGAGGCCTGGACGGTGCTCGGACCTTCCGGCTGCGGTAAGAGCACCCTGCTGAACATTCTAGCAGGGCTGGTGCAGCCAACCAGCGGCACGGTGCGCGTGGACGGGCAGAATCTCGCCCGTCCGCGGCCGCAAACCGGCTTGATCATTCAGGATTACGGCCTGCTGCCCTGGGCGACCGTGCGTGAAAACGCGCGCCTGGGGCTGCGGGTGCGCAATTATTACGGTCCGGACGGCGTGCACGCCCCGCAGGACTATACCCGCACGGTGGATGTTGAACCCTGGCTGGAACGCCTTGGCCTGCTGCCGTTCGCGGCGCAATTCACCGGGCAGCTTTCCGGCGGGCAGCGCCAGCGCACCGCCATCGCGCGCACCCTGGCCTTGCAGCCCGATCTGCTGCTGATGGACGAGCCTTTTTCGTCGCTGGACGCCCCCACCCGCGAAAGCCTGCAGCGTCTGGTGCTGGAATTGTGGCGCGAAACCGGTCTGACGCTGGTGACCGTCACCCACGCCATTGAAGAAGCCGCGATCCTCGGTCAGCGCATTTTGCTGCTCAACCTGCCGCCCAACATCCGCCCGCTGGTGATCGAAAATCCCAACATCCTGCAGCCCGGTTACCGCGAATCCGATGAGTATGTAACCCTGTGTCGCAGCCTGCGGTCGCTGATGGAGGCTGCATGAAGCGCCGCAACTTGCTTCTGGCAACCCTGGCGCTGCTGGTCATCTGGCAGCTCGCCGCCATGCTGGTCAACCAGCCAATTCTACCCACCCCTATTCAGGTGGGAGCGGCTTTCATTAAAGAACTGGGCAAGGGATTGGCGGGTCACTTTCTGGCCAGCCTGTGGCGCGTGATTGCCAGCACATTGCTGTCCATTCTGCTGGCAGCCCCCGCCGGTCTGGCGCTCGGACAGTCCAAACGCGCTAATGACTTTTTCGCGCCGCTCATCTACATCCTCTACCCGATTCCCAAGGTGGTGTTCGTGCCGATCGTGCTGCTTTTCCTTGGTATCGGCGATTTTCCCAAGATCGTCATCATCTTTTTGATCTTGTTCTTCCAGATCCTGGTACTGGTGCGCGACCAGGCTGCCAGTTTGCGTCCGGAATTGATCCGCAGCGTGCGCAGCCTGGGAGCCGGCCGCATGGCGTTGTTCCGCTTCGTCTACCTGCCCGCCAGCATCCCCGGCATCCTGACCGCGCTGCGGCAGTCGGTTGGCACCGCTGTGGCGGTGCTCTACATTGCCGAACTGTTCGCCACCCAGAAGGGCCTGGGTTACTACATATACTTGAATGGAAATACGCTCTTCAACTACCCGGCCATGTACGCCGGCGTGGTCGCCATGAGCCTGCTCGGGTTGGGGCTGTACTTCGCGGTGGATTGGTTGGAACGCAAGCTGTGCCCCTGGCTGTTTGTCAGCTAATCAGCGCAGCCCGCTGACCAGCAGCCCAATGCTATAGAGTATCGAAAACAACAGCACCAGCTGGCCGGTGGCGCCCAGTAAGCGGTTGAGCTCCCGCCCGCGCGTGACGGCGACCTGACGCGCCAGCCGCAACGCCTGGGGGGCTGAGCCAAACGCCAGCAGCGCCAACGGAGTAACGACGCGGGTGATCACGGCAAAGGCCAGCCCGCCGTACGCCAGCGCCAGCAGGGTGTTATATTCGCGCAGCGAGCCGCGCTCGCCCAGCCGTACCGCCTGGGTGCGCTTGCCTGAAGCCTGGTCCGTTTCGATATCGCGCAGATTGTTGACCACCAGAATCGCGCTGATCAGCAGCCCGACCGAAATGGCGGCGTACAGCGCTGCGGCGCTGACCGTGCCGGTTTGAACGTAATAGGTGCCGCAGGTGGCGGCCAGGCCGAAGAAGATAAAA
>CALMGN010000123.1 GCA_937863605.1 uncultured Anaerolineaceae bacterium | reverse complement strand
GGGAAATCCTGTAGAATGTGGAGGAATGTGGAGATAAGTGGGTGAAAGTGGTAGGGAACGCCGGTGATCACCGGCGTTCCACCATTACGGGAGAATTAGAACTTATGTTCCTCGGGCAGTACGAACACAATATCGACGAAAAAGGGCGCATGACCATTCCTTCCGGTTACCGGGAGCTTTTGGACGGCAGCGCATTCGTCACTCGCGGCTTCGAACAGAATCTGCTGGTACTCCCGCCCGATAAGTTCAACCAACTCGCTGAAAGTATCTCCGACGCCAGTATGACCGGTTCCGAAGGACGCGATTTCCGGCGGTGGATCTTCTCCTCCGCCAGCCGGGTCGAAGTCGACAAAGCCGGCCGAATTCTCATCCCGCAATTTCTGCGGACCTTTGCCGGGTTGGACAGCGGAGCTATCGTTGTTGGTAATGGGACCTATTTTGAAATTTGGTCCGCCGAACTATGGCGCCAGCACGAGGAAGAAAACGACCCGGACAAACAATCAGATCGGTTCTCAGCCATCAATGTTCGGTTGTAACCAGAGGGAGGCAACTCCGAATGCAGCCGCAGCCTCCACATCTGCCCGTACTTTACCATGAAATTATACAAGCTTTAATGCCACGAAGCCCAGGCAAATACATTGATGCAACCGTCGGGGCAGGTGGACACGCCTGGGGGATTTTGGAAAATAGTGCACCGGATGGTCTTCTACTGGCACTTGACCGAGACCCGCAGGCGCTGGCAATCGCAAGTCAGCGCCTTTTTGTATATAAACACCGGGTTTCACTCGTCCACGCCTCGTACTTGCACCTTTTGGAAGAAATGGAACGAATGGGCTGGCATTCAGTGGACGGCATTGTCTTCGATCTTGGTCTCTCCTCCATGCAGCTCGACACGCCGCAGCGCGGGTTTTCTTTCCAGAGCCAGGGTCCACTCGACATGCGTTTTGATCCGACCCAGCCGCTGGATGCCGCCGAACTTGTCAACAATTTGCCTGAAACCGACCTGGCTGATCTGATCTGGCGCTATGGAGAAGAGCGCGGATCGCGCCGCATCGCTGCTGCCATCATCCGCAGCCGGCCGGTGACGACCACCCAGCAGCTGGCTGAAATTGTCAGCAAAGCGCTTGGCGGTCAGCGCAGCCGCATCCACCCTGCTACTCGAACCTTTCAGGCGCTGCGGATTGCGGTCAACCAGGAACTGCAGTCAGTGGAGGGTGTTCTGCCGCTAGCTGTACAGGCTTTAGCACCCGGAGGCCGCGTGGCTATCATCGCCTTCCATTCCATGGAAGACCGGCTGGTGAAACAGTATTTTAAGCGCGAGAGCCGCGATTGCATCTGCCCTCCGGATCAACCGGTTTGCATCTGCGGGCACAAAGCCACCATCCGTGAAATCACCCGCCATCCCATTATGCCGTCCGAAGAAGAAACGTTAACAAACCCACGCGCGCGCAGCGCCCGCCTCCGAGTAGCTGAAAAACTCCAAATGGCATAACCCTTGCAATCAACCGGATACGAGAACCGCCTTAATTCCACCTTATGGAGCAACCCTCTGTGTTAGACCAGCGAATAATCCAAGCTTACAAACAAGCTCCCTGGCGAGTCCAGCTCCAATGGATTGGTGCGCTGCTGCTGGTGTTGGTGGTTGGCATGCTGATCTCCGGTGTCTATCTTTATTTGAGCGCCGAGGCTACGGCCGCAGGAACCCATATTCGCGAGCTGGAATTAGAACGCGAAGACTTGCAGATCCGCATTGCCGACCTGAGCACCCAGCTTGCCTTTTTGCGTTCGGCCGCTTTTATGCAGGGTCGTGCTGAAACGCTTGGGTATAAAAACGCCTCCCAAAGAGATATTGTTTACATTCCCGTTCCCGGGTATACCGGCCGGCAGGTGGTCTTTTTAGCGCCCCCGCCCGGCAATGACCCCAGAGATGCCTCCATTATTAAACCAAGCTACAAAGAATCGCTGTGGGAGTGGCTGTATCAGGGTACCTTCGACTTGATCGAAAGCCGGGGGTTAAAACCATGAACAGCACCAATTCCCGCCTGCGCTTTGTTGGCGTAATTTTCATTATTATCGGCCTGGCTATAATCTTCCAGATCGTCCGGGTACAAAACAGCCCGCAAGCTAAAGAGATGATTTCCTTCCTGGAAAAAAACTACAATCAGGAAATCCGGGTGATCAAACCTGAACGCGGCAATATTTATGACCGCTGGGGTAACCTGCTGGCCGGCAACACCGAGGTTTACGAAGTGGGTATCGCTCCCCCGCAGGTCATCAACTCGGACACAATCGCCCAGGATTTGTCCAGCATCCTCGGACTGGATTTCACCCAAATCAAGAAGATTGCCCGCTCCTATGTGGAAGAAGGCAACCAACAGTACATGGTCGTTGCTGATTTCGTTTCAGCCGACAAGGTTCATCTACTCGAAAACAAATTGGCTGAATACGAAAAAGCCGCCAAACCCAAAAAAGGCGCAGCCCCCTCGCTCAACGGCGTCCACTGGGTGGCTCACCTGCGCCGCAGTTACCCGGAAAACGCCTTGGCAGCCAACATCCTGGGCTTCTACAATTTTTATGACCGGGTAGACGGGCGCGGAATTCTGGGGCTGGAAGAACAGTATAATAACCTTTTGGCTGGCACCGCCACTCGTGTGGTGCTGCCCATGAACCCTACCGCTATCCAGGAGATCCCGTCGGTTCCGCCGGGCTCGAGCCTGATCTTAACGATAGATCGCGGCATTCAAGCTGCCGTTGAGCGCATCGCTCAAAAAGCCCAGGAAGACAACGGAGCCGAATCCGTCACAATATTGGTTATGGATCCAGAGACCGGTGAAATGCTGGCAATGGCAACCACACCGGCATTCAACCCGAACGAATATCAAAAATACGGCGAAGTTTTCCCTCAGGGCAGTCATTACAATCGCGCCATCAGCCAGCTTTACGAACCCGGCTCGGTGTTCAAAGTTTTGACTATGGCTGCCGCGCTCGATTCGGGCGCAGTGACCCCGGAAACCACTTTTGTGGATACCGGCGCCATCGAAGTTGGCGGGCTGTGGATCTACAACTGGGATCGCGGCGCCTGGGGTCCGCAGGACATGACTGGCTGTATGCAGCATTCGCTGAACGTCTGCCTGGCCTGGACTGCCACTGAGATGGGTCCGACCACTTTCTATACCTACATTCAGAACTTCGGCCTGGGAAAATATACCGGCATCGACCTGGCTGGCGAGCAGGTTTACCCCCTCAGCCTGCCGGGCGACCAGAACTGGTACCCGATCAACCTGGGCACCAATGCTTTTGGACAAGGCGTGGCCGCCACCCCCGTTCAGATGATCACCGCCATTGCCGCGGTCGCCAATGACGGCAGAATGATGGCGCCGCACATCGTTAAAGCGTACATCCAGGACGGACATCAGTATGACATCAGCCCGCGGTTGATCCGCCAGGTGATCAAACCCGAAACGGCTCGCGCGATGACTGAAATGTTGGCCAACTCCCTGGAAAACGAAGCATCCGTAGCCCTGGTGGAAGGGTATCGGGTTTCCGGAAAGACTGGAACGGCCGAAATCCCCGGCCCTCGCGGCTATGAATCCAGCGTTACCAACGCCTCCTTTGTCGGCTGGGGCCCATCCGATGATCCAAAGTTCATCGTTTACATCTGGTTGGAGAAACCAACCAGTTCTCCGTGGGGTTCGGTGGTAGCCGCCCCGGTATTTAGTGAAGTGGTCAGCGAACTGACCGTCCTGATGAAACTGCCTCCTGATTCAATCCGGCAGCAAATGGCACAACCTTGAGGAATTAATTTGCTCACCTTTGCCGACGTACTCGAAGCCTTAACCGGCACCCGCCCCGAAGCCGCCTCGCTGCTCATCAGTGAGGCTGCCATCGATTCACGGCAGGTGATCCCAGCGGGCATGTTCGTGGCGCTGCCCGGTGAACGGGTCGACGGTCACGACTACGTCGAGCAAGCTTTCAAACGCGGTGCGCATCTGGCATTGATTCAGCGCGATCTGGATATCCACTGCCCGGTGATTGATCTGCGTAAAGGCAACCTTGGCCCTCAAATGACCATTCCCGTCCCGCCATTTGCGCTGCGAGTAGAAGATTCCCTCAAAGCTCTGCAGGACATTGCCCGCTTCTGGCGACGCAAACACAATTTGCGTGTCATCGGAATCACCGGGTCGGTCGGGAAATCAACCACCAAAGAACTGATTGCCGAAGTTCTCGGCTTGCGCTACCGGGTTTTGAAAAACCCGGGCAACCTCAACAACGAAATCGGCTTACCGCTGACTTTATTGCACCTGAGCCCAGGTCACCAGGTGGCGGTGTTGGAAATGGGTTTTTATGTCCCCGGCGAAATCAGCTTCCTTTGCGATCTGGCGCTGCCGCAAATCGGCGTGATCACCAACATTGGCACGGTACATGCCGAACGCGCGGGTTCGCAGGAAACCATTGCAAAGGGCAAGGCCGAATTGGTGCAAGCCCTGCCGCCAGCCCCCGAAGGCGTGGCCATCCTTAATTATGACGATCCATGGGTTCAGCCAATGGCTGAACAGACCCGTGCCAACGTATTTTTCTACGGCCTCGATCCGCGCGCTGACCTTTGGGCCGACAACATCGAGAGTCTGGGTCTAAAAGGCATCCGCTTCCAATTGCACTTCCAGAATGAAGTACTGCATGTCCGCATCCCGTTGATCGGTCGGCATTCGGTGCATACTGCACTGCGCGCTGCAGCCGTCGGTTTAGTGGAGGGTATGACCTGGAGCGAGATTGTCGCCGGGTTGCGCCGCAGCCACTCGCAGCTGCGGCTGGTAGTGGTTCACACCGACAATGGCGCGCTGCTGGTTGACGACTCGTACAACGCCTCGCCCGAATCAACCCTGGCAGCCCTTAACCTACTCGAGGAAATCGAGGGGCGCAAGGTGGCGGTTTTGGGCGACATGCTAGAGCTTGGGCTGTATGAACAGGAAGGCCATGAGATCGTCGGCCGGCGGGCAGCCGAAGTCGCCAGCATACTGGTGACCGTTGGAACGCTCGGTAAAAAGATCGCCGACGCCGCCCGCAAATCCGGGCTGCCCGAGGAAGCCATCGTCATTTGCTCCGATGTGCCGCAGGCGGTTGAAGTGCTCCAAAAATTACTGGTGCAAGGGGACGTGGCACTGATTAAAGGATCGCACGGACTGCGGATGGACCGCATCGCTGCTGCGCTGGAGGTACAAGAATGAGCAGCACTTCCATCGCGCTGTCCCTGAGCGTTTTGAGTTTCGCGCTGGGCATCATCTGGGGCCAGCCGTTGCTCCGTATCTTGCGCCATTTCCGGATCGGTAAAATGATCCGGGTGGAAGGCCCGGAGAGCCATATTTCCAAGATGGGCACGCCCACCATGGGCGGTGTCATGATCATTTTGCCCGTCACCCTGGTTACGGTGCTACTCAACGCTGCCTCGTTGATTGGCATGCCGGTGCTTGGCCGTTCGGTTCTACTGCCGCTGCTGGCGCTGCTGGCGTTTGCCATGCTTGGCGCTGTGGACGATTGGGAAGGTATTCGCGGTCCTCGCCGGGGTTTGGGCATGCGCATCCGCACCAAATTCATCCTGCAAATTGTGCTGGCTTTGGCAATCGCTTTCGCGCTCAAATATTTGCTCATCGTTCCGGAAATGTTCTGGCCCGGCATCGAGCTTCAAATTCCGCTTGGGAACTGGTACATCCCGATTGCCACGTTCATCATCGTCGGCATGTCGAATGCGGTCAATTTCACCGACGGCCTGGACGGGTTGGCCGGGTTGATTTCCGCAACGGCTTTCGCCGCCTACGGCGGCATCGCGCTGTTGCAGGATCAGCTCTTCCTGGCGCGTTTCTGTTTTACTCTGGTTGGCGCCATTTTCGGCTTCCTGTGGTTCAACGTCCACCCGGCGGAATTATTCATGGGCGACACCGGATCGCTGGCACTGGGTGCGGTCCTCGGCGTGGTCGCGCTGATGACCGGTCACTGGCTGCTGCTGCCGGTGATTGCGATCATCCCGGTTTCCGAAGCGCTCAGCGATGT
>CALMGN010000122.1 GCA_937863605.1 uncultured Anaerolineaceae bacterium | reverse complement strand
TGATATGATCATACCTTGACCGGAGGGACATGGATGTTTTCCAGGGATGACCGCCGCGCGCGTATCCGCACAATTCTCATTATTATCATTGTAGCCACCCTGCCGTGCTACTGCCTGGGCTTTGTGGTCATGCAGGTCGGGCGCGAATTAACCAAGCCGACGGCCACTCCCACCATCACGGAAACGCTCAGACCTCCGACAGCAACCAAGACCCCCACGGTGGCGACCACCGTATTTACCCTCCCGACAGCCACTGAAACCCCCACTCCAACGGTCACCTGGACGCCAACCCTGACGTTCACCTTATTTGTTCCGCCAACCCGTACGCCTACCATTGTCCCCACCGAAACTCCTGTGCCTACCGATACGCCTGCCCCAGCAGACAGCAGTGCGCCGGGTGGTTAAAAAGGAATAACTTTCACAGAAACCCTATGGCAGAACTCAAAGAATTCTTAAAAAGTTTATTGTCGCTGCCAGGCCTTTCCGGGTTTGAAGACCCGGTGCGCGCTGTAATTGCCGAAGCCTGGAAGCCGCTGGTGGACGATCTGAGCGTGAGCCGAATTGGCAGCCTGCACGGGCTGAAAGCAGGGTACGGTGACGAGCCGCGGCCGCGCATTCTACTCTCGGCGCATATGGACGCAATTGGCATGATTGTCACCGGGATCGAAGACGGGCTGCTGCGCTTCACCGAGATCGGGGGCGTGGATCCGCGCATCTTGCCGGGTCAACCCGTGACGGTTCATGGCCAGCGCGAGCTGCCAGGGTACGTGGTTCAACCGCCGGGCTGGCTCCTGCCGGAAGACCAGGCATCTACCAAAGCCGTCGAGATGAAGTATTTGTTCGTTGATACGGGTCTCCGGCCGGCCGAAGTGAATGAACTGGTGCGCGTCGGCGACCTGGTTTCTTTTGCCCAAATACCGATTGAATTGACCGACGATTGGTTGGCGGGGCATAGCCTGGATAACCGGGCATCCGTCGCTGCGGTCACCGCCTGCCTGCAGGAGTTGCAGCACATCCGCCATATCTGGGATGTGTGGGCAGTCGCTTCGGTACAGGAGGAAGAAACCCTGGGCGGCGCGTTCACCTCGCCGTTTGAAATTCGCCCTGACCTGGCAGTGGCTGTCGACGTCACCTTTGCCCGCGGACCGGGCAGCCCCTCCGATTACAGGACCTTCCCGCTAGGCAAGGGGGTCGCGCTGGGCTGGGGGCCGAACATCCACCCGGCGCTGTATGTGGCCTTCAAAAAACTGGCCGAGAAACTGGATATGCCCTTTCATGACGATTTAATGCCGCGCATGTCTGGCACGGACGCCATGGCGATTCAGGTGGTGGCCGAAGGCATTCCGACCATGGTACTGAGCATGCCCATCCGCTACATGCATACGCCCGTCGAGGTAGTGTCCATGAAAGACATTGCCCGCACCGGTCACCTGATGGCCCAATTCATTGCCGAACTCTCGGCCGATTATATGCAGACTCTACGGTGGGATGACGAGTCATGACCCCGAAAAAAACAGCACCCTCGACGGCCCCGCTCATCGGGGCTGAGCAAATTTCCCTGCTGGAACGCCTCTCCAATGCGGTTGGGGTCTCCGGCGCTGAACACGAAGTGCGCAAGATCGTCATGGCGGAGATCAAGGACCTGGCCGATGACATCAAGGTGGATGCTCTCGGGAATGTTTTAGCCACCAAACATGCCCGGCAGGAACCTGGCTTACGCGTTATGCTGGCAGCCCACATGGACGAGGTTGGCTTTATGCTGGTGGACGGCGAAGAGGGCCTGTATGAATTTGCGATGGTCGGCGGCATTGACGTGCGCCAGCTACCCGGCAAAACGGTTCTGGTCGGTAAAGATCACCTGCCAGGTGTGATTGGCGCCAAGCCCATCCACCACACCACCCCCGACGAACGCCGCAATGCAATTTCGCTTGACAGCCTGCGCATCGATGTTGGCAATGGGAACGGTAAAAAAGTGCACCCCGGCGACCGTGCAACCTTTGCCACCCGCTTCCAACAACTTGGGCCCAGCCTGGTTGGCAAAGCGCTGGATAATCGGCTGGGTGTGGCAACGCTTATTGAGTTATTGCGCCATGCCCCCGCCCATATCGAATTGCTGGCGGCGTTCACCGTGCAGGAAGAAGTCGGCTTGCGCGGCGCCAGGGTGGCTGGCTATGCCCTCGACCCGCAGTTGGCGTTTGCCCTTGACTCCACCCCGGCGGGTGACATGCCCAGTTGGGACGGTGAGGAGAGCCCGCGTTACAACACCCGGCTTGACGGCGGTCCTGCGATCTATGTGGCTGACCAGGGAACCCTGTCCGACCCGCGCTTGATTCAACATTTGCTGCAAACGGCTGAAGCCTTTGGCATCCCCTGCCAGATTCGCCAACCGGGGGGCGGTGGGACGGATGCCGGCGCCATTCACAAGCAGCGCGCGGGCATTCCGGTGGTATCGGTTTCAGTGCCTGGACGCTACGCCCATACGGCTGCGCTGGTCGCCCGCCTGGACGACTGGCAGCATACCCTGGCCTTAATGTTCCACGCGCTGGATGGTCTGACGCCCGCCATCCTTGACCTGCAACGATAATATTCCGCTTCTTCGGAGAATTCTATGAAACCATTGATCAAGAAACTGGTAGAAGCCGTTGGCCCCTCAGGTTACGAGGGAGCGGTGCGTGAGCTGGTCAAAAAGGAAGTGACCAAACTGGCCGATGATGTGCGGGTGGATGCCCTGGGCAACCTGATTGTACGCAAAGGCAAGCAGCGTCCCGGCGGTTTGCGAATCATGCTTTCCGCGCACATGGACGAGATCGGCATCATAGCGACGCATATCGACGAGAACGGCTTCGTGCGTTTCACCACCATTGGCGGCGTGTATCCGCGCACCCTGTTCGGCGGGCGGGTGCAGTTTTTGAACGGCGCCTTCGGCGTGATCAGCGGGGAACGCCTGGAATCGGCCGACCGGGTGCACAGCTTTGAGAAGATGTATATCGACGTTGGTGCGGACAGCAAGGCAAATTGCCCGGTGAAAATTGGCGACCTGGCTATTTTTGAACGGCCGATGATCGATCTTGGCAGCCGATTGGTCGCAAAATCAATGGACGACCGGATAGCAGTCGCCGTGCTGATCGAGACGCTGCGCAAACTGGAGAGCACGCCTCACGAGGTCTATTTTGTCTTTTCGACGCAGGAAGAAGTCGGCACCCGCGGCGCTACCACGGCCGCCTACGGCATTGACCCTGACCTTGGCATAGCGGTAGATGTCACCGGCACCGGCGACACGCCCAAAGGCATGCGCATGGCAGTCAAGCTGGGAGCTGGCCCAGCGGTCAAAGTGCGCGATGGCGGGATGCTGTCCGACCCGCGCGTTGTGCGCTGGATGTCCGACACAGCAGAAGCCGCCAAAATCCCGTATCAGCTTGAGATTCTCGAGGCAGGCTCCACCGATGCCCGCGCCATTCAGTTGACCCGAGCGGGTGTACCGGTCGGGTGCCTGTCGATCCCCTGCCGCTATATTCATTCGCCGTCAGAAATGGTCGATTATAGCGATGTCGTCAATGCAGTCAGTCTGCTGACAGTTCTGTTGAGTAACCCCATTCAATTGAAGTGAAAACTATTTCGTCCGGTTTTCCCATCCATCCATTAGCCGCGCGGTCTAAATGTCGGAAAATTCGCTTGCTGCCTGTCACGGCAGTTTTAGGCATGCTGGCGCTGCTTCTGGGCGGTTGCGCTTCCTGGTTGGGGCCGTTATTGAATGGAGAACCAGCCGGAGTAGTGACCCCGACACTTACGCCGACAGGAGTGGCTATCCCCGGTGATCCGACCCTTACCCCTGAACCGGTTGATCCGATCCAGGGGGCTATTACCATTTCCATCTGGCTGCCGCCGCAGTTCAATTCCGAAGGTGGCAACCCGGCCGGCGGCGTGCTACGCGCCCGTCTGGATGCCTTCATGGAAGAAAATCCGGGCGTGCTGGTGGTCACCCGGGTTAAGGCTGCCAGTGGACCGGGCGGTATGCTCGAGTCACTGACCGCTGCGATTGCAGCCGCTCCAGCCTCGGTGCCGGCACTGGCGGCGTTAAACCGCTCCGACCTGGAGGCTGCCGCCCTGAAAGGGTTGATCTGGCCATTGGACGGACTGACTGCTGCAGCAGAAAATGCAGATTGGTACAACTATGCACGCGAGCTCGGCCGCGTTCAAAATAGCACCTTTGGTTTGCCATTTGCAGGCGATGCGCTGTTGTTAATTTACCGCCCGCCCGCCGAAGAACCAGGTTCACACGCGAGCTGGACGGAAATATTTGCGGCCAATACAGCTGTGATCTTCCCGGCCAACGACAACCAGGCGCTGGTCACTCTGGCGCTCTACCGGTCTGCTGGCGGGTTGTTGCAAGATCTGCAAGGCCGCCCGATGCTGGACCCCGAGTTATTGCAGCAGGTGTTGCAAAATTATAAAGACGGTATTGGGCAAGGCGCTTTTCCGAATTGGCTGACTCAGGTACAAACCCCCGGCCAGGCCTGGCAAGCCTTCATCGAAAAACAAGGCGACTGGGTGGTCACCTGGAGTTCAAATTACCTCTCCGACCTGCCGCCGGATGCCAGCGCCGCCCTGCTGCCCTCCCTGGGAAGCGATCCCTTCACGCTGGCGACTGGATGGTCCTGGGCGCTTGCCGACATCGACCCGCAGCGCCGCGAGACCTCTGTGCGGTTAATGGAATTTCTTTCCGATAGCGAATTTCTGTCCGATTTGACCGCCGCAGCCGGCTACCTTCCCACCCGCCCCACTGCCCTGGCGGGGTGGACGAATCAAAGCCTGCAGCCGGTCATAAGCCAGGTGGTACTGGCTGCTGAGGTGCGACCGGCAAACGAGCTGGTAGCCAGTCTTGGGCCCGTAATGCGTGAAGCGGTCCTGTCGATCTTCAACGGCGAGGCAGACCCAGCCCAGGCAGCTGCATCCGCTGCGGAAAGGCTGGGCAGCCCGTAATGCGGATCGACCGCTGGATTAAACAAAAAATGATGAACGCAGATCCGGCCAGCCGGAATACTGTGGCATGGATTCTGCTGGTGACGGCTATTTTCCTGGTAGCAAATGCCATGAGCGAGCCGCTGCCGTCCATGGCGCGGGATCTTTCGGCGATAGCGGCCACCGAGACGCTTGCGCCAACCCAACTGATCGTTACCCCAGGCCTTGCGGCGACTGAAACGACAGTTCCCACCCCTACCCGCACGCCGATTCCAGCTTACCTGCTTGAAAACGCCGATGCAACCAACGGCATCATTATTGGCACCGTGTTGTTGGTGGTCATTGTCCTGGCCGGGACGATTGCCGGAATTAATATTCGGCGCAAACAGCATTTGAACTAACATCGTTCGCGGTGCAATTTATTTTGTCCTTGCAAGGAACGCTTTGTGTGACGAAGCAATCTGCGCTGATTGATCATGGTTTCTTTACCTGGAAAGCCGCCCTGAAACATTGGCGTAGATTGCTTCAGTCGCTCTGGGAAGAACACCTCTGCTCTTTCGCAATGACATCAAGCTATTTGCAATGACAAAATCCAATTTATCATAATCCCTGCGTCCGTTAGGGTGATGGCTCCCTCCGTGCGGGTGACGCCTGGCATCCCCCACACGGACGAATAAGTTATGAATTCGCCGGACTCGCATTGACTCGCGATTCTTATAGGGGTAATATTATCTTAATAATCTTAATTACTAACCCCTGTTGTCCAAAAACGGGGCTTGAACACCAAAGAAATCGAAAGGAATGGATCATGGCAAAAGTATTCGAACTTCCGGCATTGAACTACGCTTTCAATGCGCTTGAACCGGCAATTGACGCCCGCACAATGGAAATCCATCACGATAAGCACCATGCCGCTTATGTGACCAACCTCAACAAAGCGCTTGAAAGCGCTCCCGAGTGGTACGACCGCCCGATTTGGGAGGTTGTAGGCCGCATCAACGAAATTCCTGAAGCCATCCGCACCGCAGTGCGCAACAACGGCGGCGGTCACCTCAACCATACGCAATTCTGGAACTGGTTGACCCCAGGCGGTTCGAAAATGCCTGTTGGCGGCGTTTCAACAGCCATTGACACAACCTTTGGTTCCTTCGACAGTTTCGTGGAAAAGTTCAGTGCGGCAGCTGTTGGGCGGTTTGGGTCGGGCTGGGCCTGGCTGGTGCTGGACGGCAGCAAAAAATTATCGGTATACTCCACGGCCAACCAGGACAACCCGTTCATGGACGGGCATATTCCGCTGCTCGGCCTGGATGTGTGGGAACACGCCTATTATCTGAATTACCAGAACCGCCGCGCCGACTACATCAAAGCCTTCTGGTCGGTGGTCAACTGGGATGTGGTTGAAGGTATTTTTCAGCAAAGCAAATAGCTCTCCTGGGATTGGGATTGGGTGAGATCGGGGCTGCCTGGATTGAACGGGCAGCCCTCGATCGTTTAAATACCTGGCTTGAAAATTATCCAGAAAATTAATAAATTACGGGTTGGCGGGAACGACGTCGGCGGCTTTTCGCTGGTGACGCTGGTCGATGCTGGCAGTCAGATGCGCGCCAAGCAAAATGATGACACAGCTGACATAAATCCAAAACATCAACGCCAGCACCGTGCCTAACGAGCCGTATAAAATCTCATAATTGGCCAGCCCGGAACTGAGATACAGCGCAAACAGGCGTTTCGCAATCTCCCAGGCGATGGAGGTCCATAAAGCTCCCGCAAGGGAGGCGCGCCAGCGCACACGGGTGTTCGGGATCCAACGGTAGGCCGCCATAAACATCAGGAAGGTAAAGGCCGAGGGGAGCATCAACTGTAAAATTGGCCAGGCGGGAGAGTTTTCTGGTTGAAAACCGTTGAGGATGGGGGAGTCGATCAATTTGATGATGTTGACCAGCGCCGACGAAGCCAGTGAGAGGATCAGGAGCAGGATCAACATCCCGATCATTGCCAGCCCAAGCAGGCGGGTGCGGATCATGTCGCGCGGTTTAATTCCCAGCCAGGCGCGGTTGATGTTGCGCACCAGGGTGGCAAAGAATCCGGAAGCTGCCCAGATCGCACCGACCAGACCGATTAGCCCGATCGTTCCGCGGCGGTTGAGAATTTCCTGGACATTCAGTTCAATCAAGACGCGCGAGTTGGGCAAAATCTGGGTAATAAAGTCAACCGTGACCGAGTGGGCGTCCTCGCTTTTCAATACAAAGGCAACCACCGAAATGAGCACCAGCAGCAGCGGAAACAATGAAAACAGGGCGTAATATGCCAGGCTGGCAGCTGCTTCAGCGCCGCGCGCCAGGCCGAAGTTTTTAATAGCCACCCGCACGACATCCAGTGAGCCGCGGCTCAGCCGGTTGGCAACCTGGTAATACGGCAGAAGCCGTTGTTTTAGGTTAGGCATTTCATTGCTGTCCAAAGTGATTGAACCTGGGATGAGAGTTAGGGCAGCCGGTAGAGCCTGTTCGTCAGCGTTCCGGGCCGTTCCAGCCAAAGCGTTCTAGATCAATGCGCCCTTCCGGGCCGAATTGGACGCCTTCCTCGCGCAGCAAATTCTCCTGCACCGCCCGTCCAAACCCGGGCAAGCTTATTTTACCCTGTGAATTGATTACCCGCTGCCAGGGAATATCCGAGCCTTGCGGCAGGGCCGCCAGCGCGTACCCGACCATGCGCGCGCTGACGCCTCCACCGGCGATGCGCGCCACCTGCCCGTAGCTGGCAACCAGGCCCGGGGGAATCAGGCGTACGATGGCATACACGATTTGCTGGTAGGTTGGGTCTTTTTCGACAGGCCGAAACATCTTCTGAACCCCCAGTATTCGTCAAATCCGGCGGGCGCGAATGACCAGGAACCATGGATTGTGCATCAAGCGGTCATACAACTCAGGGTGGCTGGCTTGCATGGCTTGCACCGGCTGAGGTTCCAACAAGCGTTCGATGGTGAACCCGGCTTCAGCCAGGGCGGCGCTGATAGCGCTGAGCGAATGATGGTAATAAGTGACTTTGCCGCTGTCCCACTCATCCTCGATGAGGCTGGTGTCAAAATAATCCGGCAGGTTAAAGAGTTTAAAATCCATTGTCGGGTGATGGGTGGAAAAAACAAGCAGCCCATCGGGTATAAGGACGCGGTGGAACTCGCGCAGGGTCGGCAGCCAGTCGGCCAGGTAGTGCAATACCAGCGGGGATACAACCAGATCAAACTCGCCGTCGGCTGCAAATTCCAGCGGCTGACCCAGGTCGGCAATGAACACCCGGGCGCGATCTGCCAGGCGCAGTCGGGCTGCTGCAGCCATTTTCTCGCTGGCGTCCACGCATACCACGCGTTTAGCTCCATCCTCCAAATAGCGCTGCGCATACCAACCCGAACCGCAGCCCGCGTCAAGAATGGTCAGGTCTGCTAGCGGCGGCAGCATGGACCGTACAGCCGGGCGTTCGTAGAGGGCATTGTGCGGTTTCGTATCAACGCGGGCATTGTAGGCGTCCGCCATGGCGTCATACTCAGCGCCCGGGTTTTTAGTTGAGGGGATGGGGGATGGTCGTAGCGGCATGATTTATTCGATGACCTTGAGCCGATTATATCATCCGGGGCCGGCTGTTCAGCGATGCCTCACAATAGGTATAATCGGATGAACAAATCCTGGTGTGGGGCAGCTGCTGATGCAAATCATTCGATTATTGGTTTTGACGATCTTGTTAACCAGTTGTGCGTCCCAGCGGGAGACCGCAGCGCCGACTCCCACTGAGATAGCCGTAATTCCAGCTACCTTGACTGTCACACCAACAGCGGTCGCCACATCCACGCCAGAGAGTTCCCCGACCGTGGAACCATCCGCCGATGTGTGCTCGCCGCTGGCGGGCTACACTCTGCCGGAGTTAGCCGGGATTGTGGTCAACCCTTACCATCCGCCGCGCCTGGGCAGCGACAATCCGCACCAGGGGGTAGATCTGGCACAGGTGGATGCAGTCAATGGAATTGCCGTGACCGGCATGACGGTGCAGGCTATGCTGGCAGGGAAAGTCGCGGGTGTAGCCGCCGACCGTTTTCCCTACGGCAATATGGTCATGATCGAGACCTCGCTGGATGCTGCAACCAACGCTTCCAACCCAGTGCTGATTCTGCCAACCCCATTGCCCAAAAAGCTGCCAGGCGGGGCGCTCACCTGCCCGGATTTGAACATTTATCCACCGGAGGCCGGGGCTGCGCGCTCGCTGTATATTTTATATGGCCACATGCAAAACCCGCCCGCCGTCAGCGTGGGTGATCCGGTGACCTGCGGGCAGGAGCTGGGGGCGGTTGGCGACAGCGGTAATGCGCTCAATCCGCACCTGCACGTGGAAGTGCGGGTCGGTCCACCTGATCAGACTTTCCCGTCGATGGCGCACTATGACCCCTCAGCGGATTACGAAGAAATGGCAGCTTATTGCCTGTGGAGGGTGAGCGGGGTTTACCAGACCATCGACCCCGGTTGTCTGTGGGGAAGCTGCGCTACTCCGTAAGCATCTCATCATCGCGCTGCCCGCAGGTCGTACGTCACCTGACGGTCGAACCCTGGTGGATGTCCTTCGACTGCACTTATAAACTCCGCGGGCAGAATCCGCTAATTATTCGATATTAAAGCTGCCCGATCCAAGGTCATCGCAAATGATGGTCAATTTGTGAGCTGCCTGATCAAACCCGGCGGTCTTCCAGGTGCCTTCTTTGCCGTCGCGATAAACCCGGTCAGCCTGCAGCCAATCCGGCAGGTTCACGCTTCCTGACCCGGCGCCGCGGACTTCAAGCGATACGGCCGTCCCAGCCGGGATGTCGAGGTAAACGCTGCCGCTGCCCCCATTTAGACGAACTGTAATATCCCCGTCAGGCGGAAAAGTAATATTCATGCTGCCAGATCCACCCGTGATGGCTGCGCGATACGGTTGGGTGGAAGCTGGCAATTGAATATCAAGGCTGCCGGAACCCTGGTCGATGGTGAACTCAATTAACCGCAATTGGCTCAAATCCAGGTCAGACGAGCCAGAGCCGCCGTCGATGGTCAAATCGATGGGCAAATTAGGCGTTAACCCGATGTCCCAGCGGGCGTTCGGGTCCCAGTCGAAAGTGATTCCCGAATTACCTGAGCGTTCCAACCGGATGCGACGCGTGTCGTCACCGGATTCTTTGTAATTCAGCGTACCGTAATAATCGATCTCCCCTTTGAGCAGGCTGGTCTTGTCCGTCAGCTCAGATAGGGTCACTGGCTGCGAAGAAAAATTCAAGGTAATGTCGGCGACGGTGGCGGTGCCAATTTCAGATGACAGCGTTTCGGTTTTGAGGGTGCCGCTGGTTGCCAGACCAAGCGACGGCCCGGCAATCAGGAAAAATACGACCAGCGCCACGGCGATCAAACCGACCAATGCGCCGCCGACGACCGAGCGCCTGCCGATCAAAATATCCAGACCGATAACGATCAGAATCAGCGGCCAAAGAGAAGCCAGGGCTGCAAAGTTGGCGTTGGGGATGACCCCCATGGTCCCGAGCAGCCAGACCACACCAACACCGATCAAAACCACAGGCCAAAAAAGCGAACGGGAAGGCCGATGTTCCATTTTTACTTCCTTTCCTAACCTAATTCGATTAATCCAGGCGTACTCGAGCGGTGCGGTCAGGGTTCAGGCCGTCGGTTCAGGCGGAACAACCAGCCACAAGATCAAGTAAATCAGCAGACCGTGCCCGGCCAGGAAAAACAAAAGCAAAAAGACCAGGCGGACGACAGTGGGGTCAAGGGCAAAATATTTGGCTAAGCCGGCGCACACACCACCGAGCATGGTATCGGTTCGGCTGCGGTATAAACGTTTTGGTTCCATGGGTCATTCTCCTTGCGAATATATACGCCCCCGGTCGGATTTGGTTGCGAGGAGGCTGCCGTCGAACGGCTCTTTGCACAGGATGACTTTGCGCGTTCCGCGAGCTTGCAAGGCGCTGCCGCCTTGCATGATGGTCAAAAGGACCTCTTGCTCGTCCGTTACGGTTGTCCCGGAAATGAAATCGACACCGCAGTCAAACAACACCGGTGACAGCGGCGCGCTGGGTCCAAGAACCATGACTTTCGCCGGCGGCGGGCACAGTGCCAGCAAATCGTCGATGGTATGGTTCAAAATAGTCATTGCGGTAATGGCGATCACCTCAGCCTGCGGGATAATTTTCGGAGCAGCTTCGGCTGGATAATCACCTGGACGCGGGCGTTTCTCCAAGACCCATAATTTATCAACTCTTTCCTGCAGCCATTCGACCTGCGGGAAGTGGCCTACCATTGCCACTTTTTTTCCTTTTCCAAGGTAGGCGAGCAGATCAAAAGCATTCATGTTTTCCAGACAGCCGCTATCCGGGGATAGGGTTGAATTGTAGGCTGCCAGTCCAATGCTGGCTTCCAGCAGGTTGGTCTCGTGCATCCCCTGCGCCAGTTCCTGCACGGATTTGCGGTGTAAATACCCGGCTTCTGGAAGGGTGTGCGGTCTCCCGTCACTGCCAAAGGCCAGGCTGGCAGCCAGCCCGCAAAAATGGCTGGTGACTGCGGTCCAACGCACCCCCGCGATCACATCACGCACCGGGATGGGATCAGCTGGTAAAGATGCAATGAGCTTGTCAATGATACCCACAGGCGCAAACCTCCTGTCGATCCAACGACTCGGTTAATTTAACACGGCTTTGATTATAAACCAGTCAACGTGACCGGGATTTCAGCTTAACTTGAATCGAACGACCTCTGCTCGGAAGGAATAATGGGGATACTTTTCACCGACTTAAAAAATTTTCTACTATAATTCTCATCATAGTCCAGAAAGACCGGGTAGAGGAGTTTCATGGCAAAAAAGCAATTGGGGTACGTCGAGATGGAATGGGTCTGTCCACGCTGCGGCAGCAAAAACCCTGGTGCTCAAAAAACTTGTACCACTTGCGGCGGCCCCCAACCGGAGGAAGTCAAATTTCAACAGCGCGAGGGGCAAGAACTCATCAAGGGTGAAGATGCTAAAAAAATTGCCCAGGCTGCACCGGATGTTCATTGTCCATTTTGCGGCACACGCAACAAAGCGGATGCAGTGGTTTGCATCCAATGCGGCGCTGACTTGAAGGAAGGGAAAAAACGCGAATCGGGCGAAGTGGTGGGCGCTTTTAGTTCTGTCCCGGTGCCTGACCGACCCTGCCCAAGCTGCGGTCAAATGAACCCGGCTGGCGCGCAGCGCTGTTCCAACTGCGGCGCATCCCTGGCTGGATCTCCTGTTTCTACCCCGCGAGCGGCTGGCTTGCAGGCAGAGGCACCGCGCCAACCGGCTAAAATAAGCCCGCTAGTGATGGTCATTGGCATTATCGGTTTGATTGGCCTGCTCATCCTGTGCATTGTCCTCTCGAGTTCAAGAGGCCGCACTGAAACGGTGACGGGTTCGGTGCAGAACACTTCCTGGGTGACCCAACTGATGGTCGAAGAATACCAGCCGGTCACACTGCAAGGTTGGTACAATGACATCCCATCCGGAGCGGATGTTGGCGCCTGCGAGTACCGTTACGCCTATACGGCAGACGAACCGCAGCCGGTATCCACTGAGGTATGCGGTACCCCCTATACGGTTGACCAGGGCACCGGGTTTGGCCAGGTGGTGCAGGATTGTGTTTACGAAACCTACGACCAGTACTGCGAGTACCGAGTTTCACAGTGGGTGTCGGTCGACCAGCTCTCGCTGCAAGGGAGCGATCTGTTCCCACAACTGCCGCAGGCTGCGCTTGACAGCGGTCAGCGCGCGGGTGACAGCAGTGCGGTTTACACCATCCTTTTCAATACCGATCAGGGTGTGCTGCAACTGCGTACCAGTGACATTAACCTTTACCAGCAGGCGCAAATTGGCAGCCGCTGGTCTTTGGAGATTGACAGATCCGGAAAAATTGTCAGCGCCCAGCCCGAGCAATAAGGAGAGAGCAGAATGGAATCTTCGACTGGTACATATGGACCCATCATTGCAATCGCATGTTTTGGCTTGTTTGCGCTGGTGTTTATTGGCGCAGGTATCCTGTTGATCATCCGCAGCCGGCAGGATAAGGATAAGCTGCGGCAATCGATGTCATGGCCGTCGGTGGACGGCACTGTGCTCGAGTCGCGGGTGATTGCCAGTGCCAGCACGGATGATGAAGGCGGCGTTGATACCTACCGGCCTTATGTCAAATACGAATATGAGGCGGGTGGCACCCAATATACCAATGACAAATTGCGCCTTGGGATGGTATTTTCCACCAGCAAGCTGAAAACTTCGCAGGAGGCGGTTACCCGCTACCCGGTTGGCCGTTCGGTACGGGTTTTTATCAATCCTGCCAATCCGGCGGATTCCGTTCTGGAACAAAAAGGCTCGTCCACCACCGCTCTGGTGATCGGCATCGTTTTGTTGGCCGTTGGGCTGTGCGTGGGGATCCCGGGAGCGATTGGCCTTATATTAAGTGTGGCTAGAACTTCCGGATCGGGTGGATAGCGGTTTGCAGGAAGGTGAGCGCCCTCCAGCACAGCGGTTTTGCTGGACAGGTTGCCGGAGAGTACCGCGATCCCTACCGGGGACTGCGGTCAGCGGTGGTGTTTGCTTCGTACAAGATTTGCGCAGTCTCGGCCGCAGACGGGCTCCTCACGGATACCGAACTGGATGAATGGGGCCGAAAAGTGTATGGGAAATCACAAACCCATCGCTCTGCTTGACCGGTCTGCCGCTTCTGACTACAATTGGCCTGTGAACAATGTAAGAAAGACCGATCTGGCTGCCCTTGAACGCTCCACCGAGCGCGAAGCCACTATGGGGGTGGGTAAATTCTTCCGCCTGCTGCTCCTGAGGCTGGTGACACAAGGAATTAAGGCAACCTTGTTATGGATGGTGAATGTTTTCAACCGCAAATTGATCGACCTCCCCATCCGCAGCCAGTGCCAGGTGACCCCGCAACTTTTCGTCGGACCGCAATTCAAGCAGCGCGGCTGGCGCCAGCTGCAAGCCTGGGGCATTACCGGGGTGGTTAACCTGCGCCGCGAATTTGATGACCAATCGCTTGGGGTGCAGATCCCGCATTACCTGCATATTCCCATCACCGATGATGACCCGCCCACGATGGAAGATTTGCAGCAGGGTGCGGCATTCATCACGGACGAAATAGGAGGCGGCGGCAAGGTGTATATCCATTGCGGTGCGGGGGTCGGTCGGGCACCCACTATGGCAGCCGCCTATTTAATTTCACAAGGGGACACCCCGGCGCAGGCCATCGACCGCATCCGCGCCGTACGCAGCTTTATTCGCCCTACCCGCGTTCAGCGCGAGCAGTTGCAGCACTACTATGAGCTGGTTTCACAACCGGTAACGGCAGCCGCAACTGCTCTGGGATAATTATTACATTTTTCCGGATGCAAACATCCGGTGGTACATCACGATACTGCCCGCCACTGCCAGGTTATAAGAGGGGTAGCGGATCGATTCCAACTCGATAACCGCCTGGCAGTGCTGCAGGATGGACTCGGGCAGTCCCATGGACTCGGAACCAAGCAGGTAAATAGCCCGTTCCGGGTGGGCAAAAGCGGCTAAAGGCTGTCCGCCCATTTCGACCCCGATCAGTTGGGCGCCGGAAGGGCGGTTGGTCAAAAAATCTTCAAAAGTTGGATAGCTGCGCAGCGGGATTTCATAAGCGGCATGCTGGGTGTCGCTGGTTTGCTGCCGGTAAGGGCGCCCGATGGTGAAGATGCCGGCTGCGCCCAGCTGATAAGCTGTGCGCCATAAGGTGCCGATATTGTCGCTGCTGCGCGGGTGAAATACACCGATCTCGAAATAGCCCATAGTCAATTTATATTGCCTGGTAAGGATATACAGCGAATTATAGTCTGAACTTAGCTGAGATAACGATCACCCGCCGGTATGGGCACGGGGTTATGTTTTTGGATGGCTTACTGTACTCATCCCCGTGCCTCACCCTGCGGATGAGGTGCAATTGAAACTCCCTTCGAAATCTAGTATGATATTAGTAAACAATTAAGAATGAGTTTTCAGCCCTGCTATGGCGCTGGATTACTGGTAAATAATCGTATGTACGGAAAGGAATACGCCATGCTGCAAAGAGAAGCGCTCGATAACGAACTTGAAGCCAAAAAACTGTCGCTCCAATTTCTGGATGAAGTGTTCAAACCCGCCAATGTGGCGACGGTCGGGGTGCGTTTGTGGGACGGGACGAATTGGCCTGATGACAACCCGCGTCCGGCGGTGCTGGTGCTGCAGCATTCAGGCGCTTTACGCTCCATGTTTGCAGCCGGTACCGAACTGGCAATGGCCGAGGCTTACCTGTACAACGATTTCGACGTCGAGGGGGATATCATTGCTATTTTCGATCTGGCCGATGCGTTGGTAAAGGCCACCAGCGGCTGGGGCGCCAAAATGAGCGCAGCCGGCAAGCTGCTTCGGCTGCCAAAACGCGAAAATGACCGGTCGAACGGACGGCAGGCAGCCAGCTTGCAAGGGAAAGTCCATTCCATCGCCCGAGACCGTAAGGCAGTCACCTATCATTACGACGTCTCGAACGATTTTTACCAGTTGTTCCTCGATAAACGCATGGTGTACTCGTGCGCCTACTTTGCCAACCCTGACCTGAGCCTGGATGACGCCCAAACAGCCAAACTGGAAATTATCTGCCGCAAGCTGCGGCTGCAACCCGGTCAACGCCTGCTGGATGTTGGCTGCGGCTGGGGCGGCCTGGCGATGTATGCCGCTGAACATTATGGGGTGGAGGTGTTGGGGATCACCTTGAGCCAACCGCAGGCTGATCTGGCCAACCAGCGTATAAAAGCGGCGGGATTGGAGCAGCACTGCCGGGTGGAAGTGCGGGATTACCGCGAACTTGAGGAGACTCGCCCGTATGACGCGCTGGTCAGTATTGGCATGTTCGAGCATGTCGGAGCCGCGCTGCTGCCAGTCTATTTCAAAAAGGCCGTATCGCTGCTCAAGCCGGGCGGCGTTTTCCTCAATCACGGCATCGCCCGCCGGCTAACGGACGGGCCAGAACCCCGCGGGTCGTTCAGTGACGCGTATGTCTTCCCCGACGGTGAACTGGAACCTATTTCAGAGTCGCTGCGGGCCGCCGAGGAAGCGGAAATGGAAGTGCGCGACGTCGAGTCGTGGCGCGAGCATTATGCAATGACACTGCGCCATTGGGTCAACCGGCTGGAGGCGCATTATCAGGATGCGCTCAAATTCGTTGACGAGGTTACTTACCGCGTCTGGCGCCTGTACATGGCCGGCTCATCCCACGGTTTCCGAACCGGCAGGTTGAACGTGTACCAGTCGCTGCTGGTAAAGCCGACAGCGGAGGGTCCGAGCGG